>JAESQQ010000465.1 GCA_016765095.1 Planctomycetota bacterium
GGTAAACCCCGCACCCTACGAATCGCAGGAGGGCCCCTCCGCAAGACGCCCTCCTGGACGGCTCACAACGCGCTTTGGTAGGGGCGGGGTTTACCCCCGCCCGGTTCCCAGGCCTCGCCGATCGGCTTCCCCGACGCCTCCCCTGAGCCGCTCGCTCAGTTAGCCGTCGCTATGTATGGGGAGCACTAGCGCCGCTGGAGCCCCTTGAGCCTGTCGGCGGCGCCTCCGAAGCTGCCACCCGCAAAGAGCTCGCGGTCTCGGCCTGCCGTGCGACGACTCAAGTTGAGCACTCGCTCGATCCCCTCGGCGCCTGCGGTGTCGCCTCGGGCTCGCCGGCCCTTGGCCGCCATCACCAGCACCTCGACCTCGTCCTCGTAGCTCTGAAGCCGGTTGCCCGAGAGCCGGTCGCGCACGTCTCCGTGGAACTCCCGAATCGTCGATTCGCGACCTTTGCGCGCGAGCACGGCGCTCCGGCCGGCGTAGGGGTCGCCGGTCGCTCCAGCCTGGGCCCCCGCAGCGATCCAATCCAGGTTCTTGACTCCGTCCAAGAGCTTGCCCTCGCGGCGACCCGCGCCGTAGATCGACTTGAGCTGCGCCTCTCGCCCCCGCTGGTAACGCTGCATGGCCTCGGCCAGCTCGCGCTTGACCTCCTCGTCTCCCTTGGCGCTCAGGACCTTTGCGTAGGACTCCAGAGTCTCTCCACGCGCCTCGATCCGAGCCTTGAGCGCGGGGTGGTCCGCGATCCGCTTGAGCGCCGTTTGAGTCCGATCGTCGGCGAGCTTGGCCTTGCGGGCGATCTTCGCGAGTCGCCCGGCGAACTCCGCCTCAGCAGCGAGGAGGGGCTGATAGAGGAAGTCCCGGTAGGCCGTGCCCGCCTCGCGGTAGATCTTGGCCGCCTCTTCGAGCGAAGCCGCGTTCGCGTTGGGGTCTCGGGTGGCCGCCAAGAACGCGGCGCCGGCCTCCTCCATGGCGTCGAGCGCCGCCTTGCGGTCGGCCCAGGCGTTCACCCGCTGCTCAATGTCCTCGGCCAGGTAGAGAACGACCGCGAGCTCGGCTGCGGTGTAGAACCAACCGCCGGCGCGCGCCAAGCGGCTGACGGCGGCCCCTGTGCTCGCTGTGGCCTTGGCGCTCCGCAGGTTCTTGACCCACTTGATCGAGGCCACCCCCGCCCGAACGGCGGTCGACGAGAGGCCGAGCGAGCCGAGTGAGATCGCAAAGCCCTTCCCGTTGAAGTTGCCGTCTACCAGCTGCGGCAGCGCCAACCCCGTCGCGAGGGCAATGTTCGTCCTGAGGATCCCGCTCACGAAGACGGGCTTTATGTGCCGCTGAAGGAAGCGCGCGTAAGCCACCTCGCCCGCCCGGGCGCCGAGAGCGAACAAGCCGTAATGCTTGTAGAAGCCGATCTCTTGGAGACCGTCGAAGAAGTCCTCGATCCGTCCCCGATCCCCCGTCCGCACCACGACGGCCAGCTCCTTGAGAAAGAGCGCGAGCGCGAAGTGACCCAACGCCCCACCTTCGCGGAGGGTCTTGTCCCGTCCGAGGCGCTTCCAATCAAGGCGGCCGCTCGGGAGGCGATACTCCGCGCGGAGCTTGGCGAGATACTCGGTCTCGAACTCCGCGCGAGTTGCGTAACGCTTCTTGGGGTTCTCGAGGTCCTCGTACATGCCTGTCTGCGGCAGGTAGGGCAGCTTCTCGGCATTTGCACGCAGCGGCTCGACGGCGGCGCTGACCTCCTTCGCCAAGTCGCTCCGAACGAGCGACGCGACGCGCTCGCTGAACTCGGACTTGGCGACGACGGTCCTGGCGCCCTCCTTGAGCTGGAGTTCACGACCCTTGTCGTAGATCTCGCGGGCGTAGGTGTCCCCCACGCCGCTCGCCCGGCTCGCGATTCGGTTGGCCATTTCGCCCAGCGTCTGCTGCGCGAACTCGCGCGGGAACGCGCTCCGGCGCGCCTCCTCTTGGATCACCGCCAGCATTCCGGTCGTGACCCGAACTCGATTCTGCTTCGAGTCGAAGCCGATCTCGGCCAACCTGGACTCCTCGACGACCAACCCGTTGAGGCGAACCCCCTCGCCGGGCATGTCGTAGGCCCAACGCAGCCCGCGATCGAGAGCGTCGGTCACCCCGCCCCAGTAGTTCGCGATCGAACCCATGGGGACAGAGGCGATCTCACCCCGCTGGAGACGCTTAACCGTCCCGCGCAGGTAGAGCTGCTCCCAGTTGGTTCCGCCGCCCCAGCCCCGAACTTGGCCCCCGGTCTTGTCCAGCAGCGCCGTCAGGGCCGCGCGGCGGTATTGCTCGGGGTTGCTGCTCGCCTTGGCTTTGGCCTCGATCGCGGCGAGGGCCGCCTGGCTGACCTTGATTCGCATTCGCTCGGCGTCGACTTCGACGGGTGTGGTCGCGGACTGGCTGACCTCGAGACTCAGCCCGTAGTAGGAGCGGAGCCCAGCCTCAACCGTCCGCAGGTTGCGGACCATGGGCTTGGAGACCCCCTCCAGGGCGCTCAGACCGCTCGCCTTCGGCAAGGGCCCTTGCTTGACCACCGTCTCCATGAAGCGCAGCGGATCCTCGCTCGGGCTCTGATCGAGCATGGCGTAGCGAGCGCCGGGAGAGGCGCGATAGAGGACGTCGGTCGCCCGCGTCGCGTAGCGCATTTTCGGTCCGTGATAGAGCGCTTTGACACCCTCGTTTGCAATCAACCCCGTCAGCGCGTCGTGGACTGCCACGACCCGACGCGCTTCGGAGAGCCCCTTGACCCGCTGGCGCAACGCCTCCAGGACGCCCTTGGGCACGACGATCCGGTTCTGCTCGGCGTCGTAGGTCACACGGACGCCAGCGCCCTCCACGACCTGGACGCTCATGGTCTGGGTCGTCCGCAGGGCCTCCTTCAGCGCTTGGCGCTCCTCGGCGTTGGCCGTGCCCTCGAAGTAGTACTGGCTGCCCTCGGCCATGTGCGTGGCCTTGGACTCCAAGGCTGGGCGAACGGCGCTGAAAGCGCGCTCGACGTCGACGACTTCCTGCGCCGAGCTTCCGGCCGCGGCGAGAAGGAGCAGCCCGAGGGCAGCAACAGCGCGATCGATCATCTTCACACCCGTCTTTCGTGAGCAGAGTAGCCAGTCCCAGGCGAGACCTCAACAAAACAACAGGAACCCAAGGGGAAGAATCTTCCGCTACTCAAGCGGCCGAAGGTCCTCGACCCCGCCCTTGCTTGAGACGAGAGCGGTCCACTTCGATCCGACCGGGAAGGTTCGCCACCGCTCCTCGCTGCACGTAAAGACGTACTGCTTGCCCTTCTCGGCTGAGCGAACCTGGACCGCGTAGGTCTCCTCTCGCGTCCCGGCGCGCTGACGGCTAGCGTCCTCGACGGACGCGTCGGGCCAGCTCGGCTCGAGGTCGGTGCCTGAGGCGCTCCGGGCGGCGACGCCCTGCCAGCGTTTAACCTTGTAGCGAAAATAGGTCTGGTAGCGCGGGACCTTCTTGTAGATCGGTTCCTCGGAGGGGACCTCCTTCTCCCGCGTCTCATAGATCGCTCGCTTCTTGTAGACGGGGACCTCCTTGAACCGGCCGTTGCCGAGGTCGACTTTCTTAACGCCGGCTTCGTAGCGCTCCTCACCGACTTTGACCTTCTCGGCCTCGGTCCTCGTGCCGCGCTTGACGCCGGTCTGGACCTTGTCGTGGTGGTGAACTCGCTCCTCACTGCGAACCTCAAACGCGTCTGGGGGCTTGGTCCAGCCTTCCTCGGCGACGACCCGCAGCTCCTCCATGTTCTGAACGCGCGACCAGGTGTGCCCGGTGACCTCGACCCCGACCTTGCTCGAACGGGTCAGAAAGAACCCGCAGCAGAGGAGCGCCGCCAGGACGACCGCGATCACCACACAGCCCAGCCCTCCGCCAGCAGAGGGCTCTTCCGCCGCGTCCTCGTTCGGGGGAGCGTCTGAGACGGGCACCTCGGCGGCCCCAGCGACGGCGCTGGGAGTCACGACGACGCCTGCCGCCAGGAGCGCAGCGTCGACCGCAGCCTGAGTCTGCGCGGCGAGGGCCGCGCCGTCGATCACCTCCTCGGTCACCTCCTGGCGCTTCCCAGTCGCGATCTCGCCGCCTGAGCACGTCGGGCAATCGTCAATCGTCGCGCTGACCCACTGGTCGCAGTATTCGCACTGCCAATCGGCGCCAGCCTTGGCCTTGGCTAGCGCCGCAGCGTCGGTGATCTGGGCGGCATCCTCGGGGAGGTAGAACTCGACGTCGTCCGGCCGCCCGGCTCCGCAGTTGGGGCAGGAGTAAACGTCGCCCGCGACGCCCTTCCCGTCACAGCTCCGGCAATCCCAGACCCCGAGCAAGATCTCCTCGCTCGGAGCGCCGTCGGGGGGATAGAGGATCACGTCGTCAGGCTGAGCGGCTCCGCACTGCGCGCACTGAGGAGCGTCCGCGACTGCCTTGGTCGAGCAACCTTGGCAGTCCCAGACCAATACCTGTGGGACTTCACTCATGGAGCCTCCTCGCACCGAAAGACGGGCCAAGTGTAGCCACCCTGCCAGATAACGCCGGGTGGAGGCGTGAGGGCAGCCCCTCAGCCTGCCCTTGCTGGCGCCGTCGCAGAGCGCACGCTTTACTGCGTGTGGGGCGATCCCCGCACACTCTGACCAACCCGATCCCTTCCTGGGGCGGACCTTCGGGCCCTGCCGCCTCGAAGAGCTCCTTGGACAAGGCGGCTTCGGGCGCGTTTACCGCGCGACCCACCAGCGCCTCAACGCCCAGGTCGCCGTCAAGCTCCTCCCCGAAGCCAAGGAGCGCACGATCAAGCGCTTCCTGCGCGAGGGGCGAGCCATGGCGCGCCTGATCCACCCAAACGTGGCCCGGGTCTACATGCTGGAGCAGGAACACGGGATCTGGTTCCTCGTCCAAGAGTTCATTCACGGTGAAAACCTCGAGCTCCGGATTCAACGGGGCGGGCCGCTCCCGATCCCAGTCGCCCTGAGACTCGTCGCCGACCTCGCGAGCGGACTCGACGCCCTTCACCAAGAGGGAATCGTCCACCGCGACATGAAGCCCAACAACGTGGTGGTGACCCCAGCCGACGAAGTCAAGATCGTCGACTTCGGGCTCTCGAACCTCGAGGACGAAGACTCGAGCTTGACCCGCGAAGGCTCGATCGTCGGCACACCCATGTTCGCCCCCCTCGAGCAGTTCTCGCGGGAGTACGGCGAAGTCGGCCCCCCACTCCGACGTGTTCGCTCTCGGCGGAATCCTCTATTACCTCCTCACTGGACATGCTCCTCACATGCTCAACGAGCAGGAGGGTCTCGTCTCGATCATGGTTCACCGCGCGGGTGGCGAAGGCGCGGATCCGAGGGAGCGCCGCCCGGAGATCCCCGAGGCCGTTGCCAAGCTCGTGCTCTCGACGCTGCGCCCTCGCGGCGCCGAGCGCCCGAGGGCCGCGCTCCTCGAGGAAGGGTTGCGGACCCTCCTCGCGGCCCAGTCCAAGCCCAGGAAACCAACGGGGCGACAGCCCGGCGTCCGCCCGGCGGGTCGACAACCCGGCGTCCGCCCTTCGGGTCGACAACCCGGCGTTCGCCCTTCAGGTCGACAATCCGGCGTCCGCCCTTCGGGTCGACAGCCCGACGCCCGCCCCTCGGGTCGACAATCCGGCGTCAAGTCCAAGCTCTCCAGCCCCTCCTCGCGGGCGATCGCACGTCAGGAGCCCTTGCTCGAGGTCCTGCGCAGCCGAGAGCAGTTCCCGCTCGCCGTCGGCGGAGCGGCGCTGATCGCCGTCCTGCTCTTCTTGAGCGGCGGCTTTGTGTTCTCGGGGAAGACGCCTGGCCCCCAAACAAGCGCCGCCGTCAGCGCGACGGACCCGCCAGAGCCAAGCAGAGCCAAGCAAAGCCCCGCCAGCTTCCCCGACCCCCACGCCGAGCAAGGCACGCGAAGTGAGCGCCTTCCAGCTCGCCTGGAAGGACCTCGACGGCCTGAGACGCTCAGAGCCAGACGCGCTGGGCGAACACCTTCGCCGGGCCCTCGACCTGAGCAGTGCCGACGACCCACAGGTCAGGAAGCGCGCCAAGGCGCTCGTCGAGAAGACGAGAATCTCCCTCGCCGAGCGACTCAAGCAGACCCTCGCAGACGCCGCCGATCATGACCAAGCGGGTCGACTCTTGGCAGCCTGCGAGACCCTCAAAGGCTTCACGAACCTGGGCGACGTCCCTGGAGCCGCGAGCGCTGCGAGGGTCCTGGGCCGACTCGAGGCGACCGCGGAGGTGCTCTACACCAAGGACCTCGCAGACGCCCGGCGTCTTGCGCGCAGAGGCAACATGAGCGGAGCCCGACTCGTGGTCGCGCAAATGGATCGCTACGCGCTCTCGGCCCTGATCGCTCAAGCGCAAATCGCGATCGAAGCTGAACCGAGCCTCCCCACTCTCTCGGTCAAGGCGGCGGGCCCTCCCAAGAGTGGCCCACCGCCCAAGGCCTCAGCCAGCCTCTCGCCCCCCGTTAGGCCTGGCCCCCGCCCATTCCTCTCCTCGAATGGCGGCGACCTTCGCCAGGTGACTTCCCAGAAGGCGGTGGTCGCGGGAGCCGCTCTCCCTGCGAACGTGCCCCTCCTCGCCTACGGACCCGTCGAACTCAAAGCCGCAGATGGGAGCTGGATCACGCTCGCTATGGGAACGATCCTGCGCGTCACCCAAGGGGACGCGAACACGACCATTCACCTCGCCCAGGGCGGCCTCCTCATAGCCTCGAGTGGCGAGGCCCTCCAAATCAAGACCAGCCTCGGCACCGTCCAGACGGCGACAGGGGCGAAGATCGAGGTCAAGATCGTCGGGCCCCAATTCCAGGTCGCGTCTCTCGACGCGGGGGTCTTGATCACGACCCAGTCCCGCAGGCTCTGGCTCGGTGCTGGGCGCACGGTGCTCATTTCGAAAGGGAGCGCGGCGCTGGCGGTCCTGGACATCCGGAGCTTTGTGACCTGGCTCGCTCGCCGCGCGCCCTATGGGTCTCCGCTGGGGCGGAGTTCAACTGCCTTCGACGCCAGATTCCCGACCAGCGTCGGGAAGTTCCGCGCGGGCACCTTCGAGACGGACCCCGCGAGCGGCGGGTACATACGCGCCGGGGACATGAAGAAGTTCAGGGTCAAGACGGCCCCGCGCTGGCGAGGCCAGAAGCGCTGGGGAATCGTGCTCGCCGGCGCCAAGTCGTTCTCCGTCACCGAGACATTCGCGATCGAGGTCGTCGCGCGCCTGACCGGCTCACCGCCCAGTCGGATCATTTTCGCCACGCTCCGACTCAAGCCCAAGGGCAAGCGAGTGACGGCGACCACCTCCAAAGCTCTCCCAGGAACAGGCTCAAAATGGCAGCTCTTGACGCTCCGCTCTGAGGCCTTCACGCACCTAGCCGAGATCGACGCGGCCCCAACCACCCTCGCCGACTACTTGAGCCTGTCCGTGGACCGCCGCAACAAGGACTTCGAACTCGAGATCGACTCTGTGCGTGTCGTGAACTGGACGACGACCCAAGAGAGCAGCTTGGAGAAGGCCGCTCGGAAGCGGAGGGAGCGGAGGGAGGCGCGCAAGAAGAAGTACAGCGAGTCCAGACGCGGACGCTAAACAGGGTCGACGCTAAACAGGGTCGACGCTAAACAGGGTCGACGCTAAACAGGGTCGACGCTAAACAGGGTCGACGCTAAACAGGGTCGACGCTAAA
>JAESQQ010000466.1 GCA_016765095.1 Planctomycetota bacterium
CCTAGACGGGCGCGCCGCTGGCGCGCCCGTTCGCGTTGGTTTCTGCTGCGCGAGGACAGTTGGGCCAGGACAGTTGGGCCAGAGCGGTGGCCCCCGGTTGCGGGGGGAGGTAGGTTGGCGCCATGAGTGAGAAGGCTGTCTTCCCTCCTGCTGACTTCGTTCGCCGCGGGCCCCCTGCGGGCGTCCGGGACATCGATCGCCGCAAGCGCGAAAAGTGGTCCCGCGTCGTCGTTGTCGCCCCGCGAGCCGAGGATACGCCCGAGCGAACTCGCTACGATTTCGTCACCAAGGGCCCTTTCACCTTGCCGCTCGCCGTCCTCCGCGACGACGTCGACGCAGGCGACAAACACGCCTGGCTGTTCTTCACCCACCCCTACTCGGTGTTCCCCGAAGACGCCTGCTTCTTCAACGTCGGAGGCCGAGGCTGCCTCGGCTCCCGGCTCTTCGTGCGCTCACCCGAAGGCGTTCGGATCTACGACGAAGTCGGCGCCAACCTCGCCAAGAGCGAGTTCGTCTCGGAGACCTACCAGGGCGCCTTGGGCGTCCTCCGCGATCGCGTGCTCGGGCCCGGGGTCGATCGGGCGCTCGACTCGCACCTCCTCCCCGACCTCCTCGAGCTCGACGTGGACATGCTCGAGCTCTTCTATCTCGCCACGACCCTCCTCCGAACCGACAACCCAGCCAAGGCTCTCGAGCGGATCTACTTGATGGTTCGTCGCCCGACCTTGCGCTCCTTTGCCTGGGATCTGTTCGACGACGGCGAGCAGGATCTCCTCCGCAAACTGAAGGCAGGCGAAGTCTCGATCGAGAAAGTCGGCGCCCGGTTCCAGATTCGGAAAGAAGACCTGGTCCAAGTCACCGACGTCCGCGGGCCCAACGGCCGCCAAATCGTGGCCGAAATGATCTCCGAGTGGCGGTCATTCGAGGCGACCCACGAGAAGCAAATGGGCGAGATCGCGCGCGGAATCGCCGAGCAGGAGCAGCGCTTGGTGGAGATCAAGGGCCAGGTCCGAGAGGTCGCTGAGCTCAAGCGGGAGGCGGAGGGCAAGAAGGGGATCTCAGGCATGTTCAGCCGGGCTGGGCTGTTCGGGAAGTCCCCGACCCAGCGCTTCAATGAGCTCAAGGCCGAGGCCGTCAAGTCGCTGCGCGCCAAACGAGAGCTCGAGCAGGCCTTCGACGAGATCCCCGGCTACGACAAGGTTCGCGGCCTGACCGATCGCGTGCAGGGGTTCCAAGACTCCGTCGAGACGATCCACGCCATGGCCTACAACCTGGTCGACCACAACGTGACCCGAGCCCAGCTCAACGGCCTCCGCAAGCTAATCGGAGACATTCGCCCCGCAGACGACGTGGACGCCTCACGGCGAGCGCTGCGAACCTACACCCTCCGCCTGCGAGCCGAGATCCTCCCGCGCATTCTCGCTACGCACTCCATGTCGGCCTACGTCCTCCGGAGGCCAGACGCCCTCCTCCACGGCTCGCGCTCGTTCCGCAACATGGCGCGCAGCAACGCCCTTGCCCGCCGCATGATCGAGTATTTCCGCTTCATGCCCTACGGCAGCCAGCAGCTCGGCGAGGCCTTCGACGAGGGCTGGGGCCAGGTGATCCAACTCGAGGAGCGGATCTAAACTGCTTTGCCTGCGAAAGCGGAAGGAGCTAGACCGCGGGCGCCTCGAGGCAAAGCAGTTTCTAGGGATGAGTTTCTAAGGAAGATCTGACTCGCGGACTACTTGAGGACTTCGATCGCTGTGGCCTTGAGCTTGCCTTCGACGAGGGTCCCGCTGACCGTCGCTTTGAGCTCCTTGCCCTTGCCGCAAAAGGGCATGGCTCCCAGGCCGTGGTCGGTGATCTCGACGTGCTTGCCGTCGATCACCGCGAACTCACCACACTGGCCGATCGAATCCACCGCGCAGCCGCAGATCACGGGGAGAGTCTGCTTGCTGATCTCCCGGCTCGCCGCCGGGCTAGCAGAGGCGGCCGGAGTGGCGGTCGAAGACGCGGCCGGAGAAGCGTCCGTCTTCTGGGCTGGAGCCGGGCAGCCCGCCAGGAGAAGGGTCGCGAGCGCGAGAGGCAGAAGGAGTTTGTGCGTCATGGAAGACTCCAGGTGTGTCAACTGACCAGGCGTGTCGATGACCAGGCATCTCGATGACCAGGCATCACGATGTGGGGTGTACACAGCAACACCCGCGGAGTTACCAAGAGGCAGTCCTGCGGGTGCACTCGTGAACTCGGCAACCCAGGCCCGGAAGCCTGGGGGGGCTGAGATCTACTTGCGCTTGATCTTGTGGATCGTGTGCTTGCGCAGACGGGGGGAGTACTTCTTGATCCCGTCCTTGAGGCGCTCGGGCAGGCCGCCCATCGTGCGAACTGAACTGCGGTAGTTCAGGTCGCCGGTCTCGGTGCAGCGCAGCCACACGTATTCGCGGTGCTTCTTCTTGGCCATGAGAATCCCTGCCGATGGCTGGAATGGGGGGGCTTTCACCCCGAAGGGCGGGAACCATAACACCCGCCAGGCGCATCGTCACGCCTCGGCGCGGGTCCCTGAGTCAGCGGGGGGTGAAGGCTCGAGCGGGACCGCGTAGGGGGCCCCGCCCTCGACTCCGATCAGGGCTCGGACGCTAAACCCTTCCCGAAGCAGCTCTTCGGTCAACACCTCTCCCGGGGTTCCGGCACAGAGGAGGCGGCCTTCCCGAAGGACCACGATTCGGTGGGCGTGGCGAGCTGCGGCGTTGAGGGCGTGGCTCGCCACGACCACACAGCGCCCGTGGGTCTCAGCCAGCTCGCGCAGCAAGCTGAACAGGGCCAAGCGGTGGGCGAGATCTTGGGCGCTGGTCGGCTCGTCGAGCAGGAGGAGCGGGGTCCCGTCAGGGGCGCCCAGGCTCGCTTGGCAGAGGAGCCTCGCCAGCAACACACGCTGTCGTTCGCCGCTGCTGAGCTCCGCTGCGGGCCGCTCAGCGAACTGGAGCGCGTCGACTCGCGCCAAAGCCTCGCGCGCGATCTCGACGTCTCGGGGCCGATCCGTCAGCAGACCCCGCCCGAAGGGATAGCGGGCCATGAGGACCAACTCCAGGGCGCGATAGTCGGCGGGGGTCTCGGGCCGGCCAGGGAGGTAGGCGACGCTCCGGGCGACTTCAGCCCGCGAGAGCGTGGCCAGATCTCGCTGGTCCACCCGCACAGTGCCGGTGCTGGGCGCGAGGACGCCCGCGAGCAAGGCCAAAAGCGTGCTCTTGCCGGCGCCGTTGGGGCCCAGGAGAACGGTCAACTCGCCTCGAGGCAGCTCCAAGTCGAACTCGCTCAGCGCGGGTCGCTCCCCGTAGGCGAGGCCGACGCCCTGGACCGTCACGAGAGGAGAGGGGGAGCTCTCGGGTTGCCCGTCGGGGGGTCCGCTCACTCGACGTCTAGCTCCCCCGCGATCACGCGCGCGAGCTTGGCCAGCGTCTTGTCCAGCCGAGGGCCGGGCAAGAGCAGCTCCGCCCCGCTCACGATCGCAATTCGTCCTTTGCTGACGGCAGGAATGCTCGGGAGCGCTTGCCAGTCTGCCCGCAGCGCCGCGCGAGCCTCGGCGCTCCTCGGCTCGGGGAAGAGCTCAACGATCAGATCGGGCGCTCGCTCAACGAGGACCTCGGTCGAGACGAGCGGGTAGCCCTTGAGCCCCTTGAGGCAGTTGGTCCCGCCGACAGCTTCCAAGCACTCGCTCAGGAAAGTGCCCTCGCCTGAGCAAGAGAGCTGCGTCAGAGCGCCCTCTCTCCGTCCGAACACGAGCAGCACCCGCGGGGAGGTGCTCGGGCGCCCCTCCTTGGCCACCGCGAGGGCCGCCTCCAAGCGAGCGCGTTCGCGAGCGGCCGCCTGGGGTTTGCCGAGGAGCTGCCCGAGGCGGTCGAGGCTGCTCAGGACGTCTTGGACCCGCTCGACCCGAAACAGCTCAACCCGCCAGGGGCGGCGATCCGCGAGGTCCTCGAGGCCGGCGTGCCGCCCTTGGAGGAGCACGAGGTCAGGGGCGAGGCCGTCGATCACTTCCAGATTGGGATCGATCGCGCCCCCGATCTGAGGGAGCGAGCTCAAGCTCGCCGGATAGGTGCAGTAGCTCGAGACACCGATCAAGTGCTCCTGCCCGTCGATCGCGCAGGCCATTTCGGCGAGGGCCGGCGCGGCGGTCACCACGCGAGGGCGAACCTTCGAGGGGGCACCCGAGGCGGTCGGCGCGACGCTGGCCAGAGGGCTGGTGCCTTGCTGGGGGCAGCCGCTCGCCAGGAGTAGCGTCAGCAGGCTGATCCCGGGCGCGCAGGCCCAAAGCGTCGCGGTCCTCATGGGCCTCATGCTATGCGCATTCTCCCAGGGCGCCTCCCTCCCCCCGCAGAGCCCGCTCAGCCTCCCTCGCTCCCCTTCGAATTCTTCTCCCGCTCCTTGATCTCTTTGAGCAACTCCAGGATTGCTTGGGAATCCGGGTGCTCCTTGACGCCCAGCTTGGCCCGCTGCTTGGCGAGTGAAACGTCCCCCGCGTCGAGCGCGGCCAAGATCGCTTGGTGGGCGTAGCGCCCACGCCGGGTGATCCCCTCGTCTATGTCTCCCCCCAGGGCGCGGACGGCCTCCTGGCGGTTCCCCAGACCCCGATACGCAGTCGCGAGGCAAGCCCGCGCCCCGAACCGAACGGACGATTTGCTCCGGCGGGCGAGCGCGAACGCCTCCTGACCGAGGGCGAGGGCCTCCGGCCAATCCTTAGCTCGGCTCGCGTGTTGCGAGGAGTAGATCCAAAGATCAGCCGCGGCCTGGGTCAAGATCCCGTCGTCAGGCCTCCGGGCGAGGGCCTTCGAAAACGACCACGGGCCTGAGCCATGAGCGCGCGACTCTCGGCGTCGCGCTTCAGCTCCCGAAGAACGATGGCCTTGATCGTCGTCAGCTTGACCCAGAGGCGCGGGCGGGTCGCCAGGGCGCAATGCGACAAGCCCCCCTCAGCGGCGGCCAGGCCGCGAGCCAGGCTGGCTGGCTTCGCGTCGGGCGGCCCCCGCTGCGCGCGGAAGAACCACGCCTCCGCCAATTCCTCGTAGGCCTCCCAGAGGAACTCGGGCGCAAGGTCCTTATGGGGAGCGTTCAAGACCGCGTCCGCGAACACACAACGCTCAGTCAACGGGCGGTCGCGGCTACGGCCCTTGTAGCGGAGCGCCTCGAGTCGCCAAAAGCGGATCGCCTGGCTCTCGGGATAGCGGAGTTGGAGCGAGCTCTGAGCCGCGAGCGCCCAGCCAGGCTTGATACCCCAGCCCGCCTCCGAGGGCGAGGAGGATCAGGACCGAGAGTCGAAGCGCTAGCGATCGCCAAGGCTTGCCCGGGGGAGCCTCTCCGTCGAGAGCTCGCTGAAGCTCGGCAGCGAACGCGGCCGCGCTGGTGGGACGATCTTCGGGGCGTTTGGCGAGGGCCCTGAGGCAGACCGCCTCCAAGCCTCGATCGACCCCGCTGCGAATCGAGCTCAGCCGCGGGGGGGGCATGGAGACCAGGTTCGAGAGGACCAGCAGGGTGTTCCCCACAAAGGGCGGCCGACCGCAGAGCCCCGCGTAGAGGATCGCACCCAAGCCATAGACGTCGGTCGCAGGGCCGATCGCTCCCAGAGAGGAGTCGGCTTGCTCGGGAGCCATGTAGCTCGGCGTCCCGAGCAGTTCCCCCGTCTGAGTCAGTGTCTCGAGCGCCCCCTCCTGCTTGGCGATTCCGAAGTCGATCAGGCGGGGCACGTCACCCTCCTGACCCAGGAGCACGTTCGCGGGCTTGAGATCCCGGTGGATCACTCCCCGGTCGTGGCAGGCCTGGAGAGTCCCCGCGAGCGAGATCACGACTCGCACGACCTCCTCAGCCGAGGGCTGAAGGGCGAAGAACGCAGAGAGGTCGGAGGCCTCGACCAACTCGCTGACGAGGTAGTGCACGCCCTCCCACTCACCGGCGGCGTGAACTCGGACCACGCCGGCCAAGCCGTCGACGCGAGCGCTGATCTGGGCCTCGCGCTCGAAGCGAGCGACGTCGCGCGCGTCGCCGGAGAGGACCTTCAGCGCGACGGGGACGCCCCGCGTTAGATCCCAAGCGCGATAGACGCGGCCCATTCCCCCCTCACCGAGGACACCGTCGAGTCGAAATCGACCGTCGACCGTGGCGCCTGGCTCAGGGAGCCGCCTCATGGGGCCGTCTCAATCCGCATTCGTCCTCGCTCTACTCGGGCGAAGTTCTGGGGCTCACGGGGAGCTGAAGTCGGAACCTACTTGCGCTTCCTCGTTTGCTGACGGTCGTGCTGCTGCTTCGCCCAGAGCTTGAGCAGCCCGCCCCCGCCGGCCGTGTTGAGGTCGGTCCAGAACGTGCCCTCGCCAGTCTGAACGAGGCGAATCTGGAGGTCCTTGGGCAGCGCCTCGGCGAACGCGTAGCGCGCAAACGCCGCCGAGTCGCCCTTGAAGGCGTCGACCTTGAGCTTGAACAAGCCAGCCCGGGCGTCCCCGATCCAGCCCACGACGTCGGCGTTCGCCCGTCCGAGGAGTTCGGTGGTCTGTGCGTCGAGGCGCGCGATCTCCCGCTGCTGTTCAGCTTCGAGGCGACGTGTCTCGGCCTCGATCTGGCCGACTTCCTTCGAGGCTCCTGCGGCGATCTCCAACACGAGCGCCTCAGTCTGGAAGCGAACCTCTTGGCGAGCCTGCTCGATCGTCCGCTGCTCACGCTCGAGGATCGCGGCGCTCTTGAGGGTCTCCTGCTGGACCTTCGCCGTCCGCTCCTTCTCGACGGCCACGAAGGCCTCTCGAATCGGAACCAGGAGCTTCTCGGGAATTCGAATCGCACGAATGTAGGCTGAGTGAACCGAGATCCCCTTCCCCTTACAAATGGTCACGAGCTTCTCGGTGAAGTTCCGTTGGATCTCCTCGCGGCCCGACCCGAGGAGGAACTCCTTGGCGCCATAGCGCGAGCCCTCGAGCCGTCCAATCGAGCGCGACTGAGCGATCAGGACCTTCTCCTCGATCTCCTTGGTGCTGCCGAACTCGTTCAGAACGCGAGCCACGTGACTCGGCTCAAGCTCCCACTCGACGGTGGAGTCGAGCCGAATGTCGAACGCGTCCTTGGACGGAAAGCGAATCTGATCGCGACCCAAGAAGCTGACCTGGTTCAAGCCGACTTCCACGATCCGAACGTTCTTGGCGTACGGGTTGAGGTAATAGATCCCCGGCTGGAGCACGTTCTCTAGGATCCCCTTCTCGCCCTCCTTCACGAACCGAATCCCGCCCTTGCCCCGCTTCGCGTCTGCGCCGGGATCCGTGCCAACCAAGTTGGTCACGAACCCCACGTAGCCCGGAGGAACCACCGTCGCGTCCCGAATCTCGACCGTAAACGCATAGGGGTTGAGGCGGTGACGCCCTGGCGGCAGCAGGTTCCGGCGAGTCCCGCGCTCGCCTTCCCCTGCCAGGATCCGCCCAGGTGGGAGCGGAGTCCCTGTCAACGAGATCCGGACCCCGACCTTGAGCGGCGGGATCACGATCGTCCGGCGCCTCTCCACCTCGTAAAGGATCGGGGTAATGAAGTGGCGCCCCTCACCGAGCACGAGCTCGAGGGGGCCCTTTTGGCCGGGCTGGGCCAGGAGCTGGCCCTCGGCGAGGTCGTCACCGGACTTGCTGATCACGACCAGCATTTCGTTGGGACCCACGTAGTGGAACACGCTGTTCCAAGCGCCCACGATCAAGGCCAGGAACACCGCAGAGAGGATCGCGACCCCAATCAGGGTCTTCTTGATCTGCTCGAGTCGTTCGGGGGCGATCACTTCGCACCTCCCTTCGCGGACTTGGATCGAGTCGAGTCGATCAAGTCCTCAAACAGCTTGCCGAAGGTCCCCTCCGGGCTCGCGAAGACCGAGCCGATCGCGGGGGCGATCCTCTGCGCGAACACGTAGGAGGAGAAGGCGCCCGGGGTCTCAAAGGCGTTCACGCTCGTCTGGAGCGGCTTGGCCTCGGCCTCGTTCTGCGCCACAACAACCGCAGCCTCGGCCTTGCCGCGAGCCCGGATCGCCTCCGCCTGCAGCTTGGCTGCGGCCAAGTCGGCCTCCGCGACCAGCAGCAGTTTGGCTTGCTCGATCAGGGCCACCTTCTGTTGGATCTTGGCCTTGATGACCCGCTTTTTGGTTTCGGTCCCCGCCAGGACCTGGGCCGTCCCCTGCTTCACAAGCTCGGCCTTGCGCGCGTTGCCCTGCTCGGTGACGGCCTGGCCTGCCTGAACCTTGTTCCGCTGGAGCTCTTCCTTGGCGACCTCGCGAGCCCGAATCGGCGCCGCGATTGCGTCAGGCGGAACGATGTCGTTCACGAGCACCGACCGGATCAGGATCCCCTGCTTGCCCACGGCCGTCTTGAGGCTCTTGAAGATCTCCGTCTGGAAGGTCGTGCGGGTCTCCCCCGAAATGTAGTTCGCGGCCGGATACTGCGAGCCCTTGATCCGCGCGATCCCGCGAATCGCTGGAACGAGGGTCTTGTTGAGAATGTCCTGGAGGAGGTGTTCGGGATCCGCCTTCCCGGTCCCGATTCGCACAAAGACCTCGGCCGCCCGCTCGGGGTCGATCGACCACTCCGTGGTCAGGTGCACCTCGATCTCGAACCCGTCGCTGCTCGGGAAGTGAAGCGCGCCGTCCTCTCCCTTCTCGGTCTTGTCCGTGAACTCGAGCCGCTGGCTTCGAATATCCACCGCGAACACCTCAAACTCATAGGGGTTGAGGTAGTGGGCTCCCTGCCGCTTGACGCGCCGCTGGACGCCCCGCTCACCGACGTCGACGAGATACGTGTTCGGGATCTTGGGGGTCCTGCCGACCCGGTTGCAGATCACGCCCACAAACCCTGCCTTGATCTCAATCGCCTTGTGATTCTCGACGTGATAGGCGTAGGGGTTGATCGGGTAGTCACCCGGCTTGAGGACTTCTCTCACGATCCCCTTAAAGACCCGCCCCTGCTCGTCGGGGTCTTTCGGGACGAGCAGGTTCTGGCTGAGGTCCGGCGTCTCGCCATACTGGCGAATCAAGACCCCGATCTGTCCCTGCGGGACGCTGTGATACGAGTGCAGCTCGTGCTCCCAGAAGAGCGGATTCCGAAAGTGCCGGCCTGGCTTGAGGATCGCGAGCTGAATCCCCTTTTCGTTCGCGGTGCGCGCCATGACGTGACCCTTGGCCAGATCGTCGCCGGTCTTTTGGATCAAGATCGCGATCTTCTGAGGGGGGACCTCGATCCGGGAGAGTCCCCAGTAGTAGAAGCCGTAAGCAGGCACCGCCAAGAAGGCGACCACCGCGAGGACCGCTATTGGGAGACGCCGGGGCGCCGCCTTAGGGTTCAGAGGAACGTCGTCGGACATAGGCCACCTCTTGTGAGGGCTGGAGCCTACTGGCCGGCCGACAGAGCGACAACGGGTGAGTTGTCGGGGTGGCAGGGTTCTGGTCGGACTAAGAGACGACGGCCCGTGGTTGAAGGCTCAAGGCGCGCTCGCAGGCGGCTTTCAAGGCGTCGACGTCCCAGGGCCGGCAGAGGGCGACGGGATGTGGATCCGCATACTCCGCAACTCGAGTCAGGAGGTCCTCCTCGTCGCCGATCAAGATTGCCCGGCAGTGCCGATCGCGGACTCGCAGGACCTCGTAGAGGCCCCAGCCGCAGCGGAGGTCTAGGACCAAGAGGTCGAAGGGACCGTCCTCACTCCACCAGGTCTCGCCTTCTTCCGGGCAATCTGCGGACTGGGTCTTCGCGCCGAGCGCGGCCACGATCGCTTCTCGCTCCGGCCCCGCAGGACCGACCACCAAGATTCGAGCCTCGGCTGGGGACTCGTTTAGAGCTCTTGGCGCGGGGAACAGAGCCTCAATGCGAGTCCCTTCCGGCGTCGTCGAGATTCGAATCGCGCCCCCGTGAGCTTGGGCGACTTTGGCCACGCTCGCGAGGCCGAGGCCTCTCGCTTCCTCCTGAGCTGGCTTCGTCGAGAAGAAGGGCTCGAAGGCCGAGCTCAAGGCCTCCGAAGAGAAGCCAGCGCCCTCGTCTTCGACGGCGAGCGTCAAGTAGGTGGCCGGTGGCAGGTGAGCACCGATTTGGCAGCCGCGGAGGTAGCGGGCCGAACGCCAGCCCGTCTCGACGCTCAAGCGGAGCACGCCTTTCCCTGACATGGCCTCGGACCCATTCACGATCAGGTTCAAGATCAACTGGCGAAGCTGGGTCGGGGAAGCCTGGATCTCGGGCATTTCACCCGCCGGCTGCCAGCGGACGTCCACCGACTGCACCACACCACGGGCGAGTTGAACCGACTCGCTGACGAGCGTCTCGAGGTTGGTCGGTTGGGGCTCGGTCTGGGTCCCCGCCAAGCTCCGAAACCGACGACAGAGCGCCGCGGCCTCATGAGCAGCGACTCGAGCTCCTTCGACGTGTTCCAGGGAAGAGTCGGCGAAGGCCGGATCGACGGCGAGTTCGAGTCCGCCCAGGATCCCGACCAAGAGGTTGTTGAAGTCATGGGCTAGCTCACCTGCGAAGAGGCCGAGGCTCTCGAGTCTCAGGGCTCGCTGGAGCTCGATCTCACGACGCTGACCCTCGACCCGCGCCTCGTCGGCTCGGATCGCGACGGCGGCCAGAGACGCAAAGACCCCGAGCGCGACCTTGTCGTCTTCACTCGGCGCTCGAGGTGCTGGGTGGGAGACCGCGAAGCTGCCCAAGACCTCGCCTCGGACTCGAATCGGGTGGCTCCAGCAGGAGCCGATCCCAAACGTCTCCGCCAGATCCTGTATCGAGTCCCAGCTCGGGTCCAAGGCGGTGTCGCACACATAGGCCGGTCGCCCGGTGTAGACGGCGACGCTGCAGTTGCCAGCCGTTGGGTTCGGCTCGAGGCCGTCGAGGGCCACCTTCAAGGCGGGGGGAATGGAAGGCCCCGCGCTCACGTAGAGCAGCCCGTCCTCCGCTATGAGCATCAACGAGACCACCGAGGGCTCGAGCTGGTCTTGAACCAGCTCACAGATCAAGTCCAAGAGTGCCTCGAGGCTTCGATCGCCCGCAGCAATCTCCTCCAGAACCCTCCGCTCTACGCCTCGAACGTCCATTGGGCCCTCCAGACCCCCCAGTGTTCCTCGCAGAAGGGCAGACCGCAAGGAGAGCCTCCTCGACACCCAACTCTTCCTAGTCAAGCGGAGCACGATTCTGAGCGAGGTCGCCGTCCTAGCGGAGGGGAGTCGTGAGCCGACCCCCGTGGGCGACCTCTCAGAATCGTGGCCTCCGGTTTAGAACACGTTCTCCTTGATTCCAATCATGACGAAGAGCACGTTGAACGCGACGTGGAGGCCGGTGCAGATCACGAGCACGAGCGCCCACACCTGCCAGGGCGCGACGAACACCGGCGACAAGCAGAGCAGGGCCCCGACCAGCGAGTCCACTTGATCGAGGACTGCATTCCACCAGCGACCGCTCTCCCCCGGCCCCACGCCCTGCTGACGCTTGAGGAAGCTGTTGGGGAGCTCACCCAGGACCCACCCCAATCCAAGCAGGAGTCCGACGTCCATTGCGTAGGGCAGGTAGGTCTGGGAGTAGTCGAAGAGTTCGAGGCTCGGCACGCGCCAAATCCCCTGCGGGATCACGGCCAAAGCCGAGACGATTCCGTAGATCAGCGCCCCACGGAGGGTCTTGTTGTCGCCAAAAACCCGCTTTCCACGAAAAGTTGCGCCACAGTCCAGCGGCTTCTTGAGCCAAGGTGCCAAGTCGAACTTGTTGGTAAGCGTGAGGACGACAGCGGCAGCGACGACGGGCAGCGCTAGCCAGATGACCTTTAGCGATTCAGACCACACCGAAATCAGCTCCCCACCGAGACAACCAAGAGCTTCGCAGGTTTGCCAATCCTTGTTGGTCGTTTGCGACCCCATAGCAAGGCGCAGGTTGGTGGTTGAAGGGACGGGGAGCGCTTGGGTCACGCGCTCTTGGACGCTAGAATTCCCGGCGCATGAAGCCGTTGCAGCAGGTATGCCGAATCGAGGCAGCTGACCAGGGGATCTTCGAGATCCGCCCTGGCGAGACTCTCCGAGTCGGGCGCCACCGCGACAACGACATTGTCCTCCCAGACTCCATGGTTTCGCGCTTTCACGCGCGGATCGCCTGGGACGAGAAAGTCGGCCTGCCCGTGCTCTTCGACAACGGCAGTCAAAACGGGACTCAAGTCAACGACCAGTCGATTCGGACCGCAGAGACCTTGGCGGACAAAGCGCAGATCGTGATCGGCCCCTTCCTGCTCAAGATCGAGATCCGAGGGGTCGATTCGGACCCGGCCGTCCTCAAGGACACCAACGAGCTCGTGACCCTCTTCTCCGACGACGGGCCTCTGGTCGAGGGACGTCTTGGGCTGGGGGGGTTCAAGCTCCGAGCGGTCATGGAGCAGCTCGAGACCGGTCGCCGGACGGGCACCCTCAAGCTCACCTTCCCCGGCGCCGCCGGGACGGTCGTCTACTGCCTGGGCAGGATCATGTCGGCAGACGTCCCCGGTCACGGTCGACGAACCGTCGCCCTCGAGCGGATCCTCCAGCTCCGCGAGGGCGACTTCGAGTTCAGCCGTGAGCTCGAGCCTCAAGAGGAAGCCATGAACCTCTGGCTCTCGGACTATCTCCGCTCCCGCGACAGCAGCGGAATGCAGACCCAGCGCTTCGAGAACCGGCGCGCCATGCGCCGGGAGAGCGGCGAGCCCTCAGACGAGGGGCCGACCGAGAACTAGAGGCGTCGGCGAGGCGGGTACGGCAAGATCAGCCCGGACCTCAATGCGCCTCGGGCGCAAGGACTCGCCATGCGGACACGCGTCTCATTGATCGGAGCAGCCCTCCTCTCCATAGCCAGCCTGGCCAGCGCAGACGTGTGGTCGGACGCCTTAGTGACCGAGCTCGCCAAGCGAAGCAAGGCGAAGGTCGTCCTCGACGGCTACGAGGCTGTGATCCAGGCCAAGCACGCTCACGCCGCAGACGCCTGCTGGAGGCGAGTTCAAATCCTGGCGACCCTCGGCCGGACACCGGCGACCAAGACCGAGCTTTCGCGAATGAGCAAGGAGTTCCCCAAGCGCTACGCGAAGGTGACCAAGGGCGCCCTGGCAGACGTTCCGGCGTTTGTGAAGTCCTTCGACCGCAAGGCGATCAAGAAGATCCTCGACTCGCGAAAGGTGACGCTCAACTTCCCCCAGACGCCGATCTCCGAGGTCGTCTCCTTCCTCCAAGACATCACCGGGGTCAACGTCGTGCTCCTCCCCAACGTCGATCCGAACCTGCCAATCTCGCTCCGCCTGAGGAACGTCTCGCTCAAGAACGCGCTCAAGCTGATCCTGGCCACCGACGGCGACTTGGAGCAGAAGATCGTTCGCAACGTGCTCGTGATCGGAAAGGACATGACCTCGATCAAGCCCAAGAAGTGGACGAAGAAGGAGATCGAGAGCAACCCAGACGCCGTGTGGGCCGTCCTGACCCGAGTCGTCACGCTCAACTTCGACCAGACTCCTTTCGAGCAATTCGCAGGCTTCATAAGCGACATCACGGGAACGAAAATCACGTTGAGCAAGACGGTCAAGGACGCCAACCCCGACGTCTCGATTCGGGTCAAGAACGCTCGCCTGCTCGACGTCTACACCCTGATCTGCGGCAGCCAGGGCTTCCGCTGGACGATCGGGAAGGACGGTGTCCGAATCGACGCGCGCTAACCCCTTACAAGGCAGCTCTTTGCAAGAGTTGGAACCTTTCTGGGCCGAGGGCGTGTTGTAGGTCGGAGGCCGGCACGGATCGGACATGCGCGCGGCCGTGTTTTACCGGAGCTAATTGGTTTCGGCGCGGCACCGGGTCGACCTCCAATGAATTAAGAGCACCCGCAGCCAGCCGGCTGCGGGTGCTTTTTATGTACCGACCCCCGCCGTGCGTGCTCGTGCTTGAAATGGACGGATCGCTGTCGAGGGCTGCCTTGGAGGGTCGGGAGCGCTGGCTGTGTCTATGGGGCTGCGCCCAGAGTAGGTCGGGGGGTGGTTGTCTCGCAGACCGGGTCGGGGGGACGGCG
>JAESQQ010000467.1 GCA_016765095.1 Planctomycetota bacterium
GGCCAGAAGAAGCGTCCGGATTATGTCCAGGGCCGGAAGAGGGGGCTTGGGCTAATCGACTGGGACGACTCAGCTTGGCTAATCTGAGGGAGGCTCTCTCCACATAATCCGGAGCTGAGCATTCCACGGCAAGGTCGAGCGGCTCCACCAGAAGGCGGAGGACACGCTCGTGGAGGGCTTCCGCTTGAGCCCTGTCCACACCGCCCTAGAGGCGACGCAGCGCCACGAGCTGTGGCGGGTGGAGGACGCTCTCGAAGAGCACGCCTCGACCGGCGAGCTGCCGCTCACTCGCTGGCGACGAATCGAAGGCAACGCGCGAATCCCAAGCGAGGAAGAGCTGCGCTGGGCTTTCCGCGGCGAAGTCGAGCGCACTGTCGGCAAGCTCGGTGAGATCCAGTGGAGCGGCAAGCTCTACGAGGCGCCTCACTCTCACCGCCGCACGAGCCCCTACCGGGTGACGCTTCGCTTCGATCTCCTCGACGCGGGTCAGGTCTGGATCGAGGACGAAGACGGCAGCCACCACCCCTGCCCGCTCTACCGCGTCCGCAGCCACACCGAGCGCCGTCGACGCCGACCCCGCCTCGAAGGCGGCCTCTCTTTCCGCGCCCTCTTCGAGGGCGACGAACCAGGCGCGGGGGACTCGTCCCCCGAGGCCTTCTCTCTTTGACCACCTCGACCCAGGAGACCCCGTGTATCTCAAGCACTTCGGCTTCAAGCGCAAGCCCTTTGACCCCACTCCCGATCCTCGCGAACTCTTCCAGACGGAGGCCCACAAAGAGGTCCGAGCTCGCCTACAGATCGCCCTCGCAGAGCGAGTCCCGACCCTCGTCGTCGGCGACAGCGGCGTCGGCAAGACCACCTCGGTCCGCTCAGCCCTCGCAGAGGTCAACCAGCGTGCCCACAAGATCATTGAGATCCCCGAGCCACGTTTGAAGCTGCGTGGCTTCTATCGAACCCTCGCGCATGGGCTCGGGCTCGAGCCGCGCTTCTTCTTTGGCGACCTCTCCGATCAGGTCCGGACTGCGCTCGCCCAGACAGCCAAGAAGAAGGGAAGGCACCCGATCCTCCTCGTCGACGACGCCCAAGCGCTCGACCCGCAAACGCTCGAGACCCTGCGCCTCCTCACCAACCCGCTCCTGAATCAGAAGAAGCCTGGGCTGACCCTGCTCCTCGTCGGCGACATGACCCTCGGGCGTCGGCTCATGCAGCCCAAGAACGAGTCTTTCCTCCAGCGCCTGCGCATGACCTACCGCATGCCACCGATCAGCGACGAGGAGGGGCGCCGATACGTGGCTCACCGCCTTCGCACCGCTGGCGGAAACCCCGACGTCTTCCACCCGGACGCCGTCGAGGAGATCCTCGCCGAGGCCAACGGTCGCCTGCGCAAGGTCGACGAGATAGCCGTCCAGGCTCTCTACGGCGCCTTCATTGCCAAGGCCGAGATCGTCACCAAGGCCCACGTCGAGGCCGCTCGTGCGGAGCGTGCCCTCACCGCCTGAGCACCCCCACTGCCTACAGACTCTGATCGAGCCGCCCCGGCACCCGCCGGGGCGGCTCTCTTCTTGCCCCTCGCCTAGTCCTCGCCAACCAGCCGACCCTTGGAATCAGAGCCACGGGTCAGGACTCCTCTTGGAACAAGAAACAGAAATCAGAAATCGCAGCCCTCGTCCCTCATGGCCAAACAAAGTGGCCAAGCACTGGCCACGGAGAGTGGCCTACGGCATAACTACCTCGCCTCCTCTCGGTCGTGCCCGAGCCTAACCGCACGCGCGCGCGCCGAGCAGCGACCCGCGGGTAGGCTCTCTCCATGAAGGCGTTCCTTGAAGCCCTCGCCGAGCGGTACGGAGTCAGCCGATTCGCGCGCTCTGTCGCCGTCGTGGCTGGGGGAACCCTAGCCGCGCAAGCGGTCGGACTCTTGGCTGCACCTATCCTGACCAGGCTCTACGCGCCCGAGGCCTTCGGGGCCTTGGCCGTTTTTGCCTCCCTCCTGGGACTCGCCCTCCCATTGACCTCCTTCAAGCTCGAACTCGGAATTCCGCTCGAAGACGGTGAGCGCGCCGACGGGCTCCTCCGACTCTGCTTGGCCTTAGTCGCTGGAGTCTCACTCGCCGCAGCGATAGGGCTCGCCTTGACCGGCCACAGGCTCGCCGAGACTCTCGGCCTTGATCCTCGAGCGCTCTGGTTCCTACCGTTCGCGCTAATCGGAGCGGGCGTCACCCAGGCTAGCGTGCAATGGCGGAACACAGTCGGCGAGTTCCACAAGACCGCGGGAGCAAGTGTCGCCCGAACCCTCAGCCAAAATGCCACGCAGCTCCTGGCCGCAGCTTGGTCTGCCAGCCCCCTAGCGTTCGTGGCAGGCTACGCAGGTGGCCACCTCGTGGGAGCGATCTTCTGCCTGCCTTGGCGTCTCCTACGCCGAAGTCACGACTCCTGGCGTGAGCTCGGCTCAACACACGCAGCCTTCGCCAAGTTCACCGCGCTCGGCAGCCTGATCAACACCATGGGGCTTGTCGCCGCACCGCTGTTGTTCTCCAGCCTCTTTGGACTCCAAATCGCCGGCTTCTTCGGGCTCGTCGTGCGGGTCCTCGGGCTCCCTGCGACGTTTCTGGGGGGAGCGATCGCGCAAGTGTTCTACCCAGAGGCTTCACGTCGGGCCCAGAAGGGCGAGGCGGCGACGCTCGTTTCCGCGCTCGCCCGAGGGCTAGTCTTGACCGGGACCCTGGGCTTCGGACTCCTGGCGATCTTTGCTCGTCCCCTATTCGTCCTCGTGTTCGGCCCCGACTGGGAGGCCGCGAGTCTCTACGCGACGATCATGTGCCCCGCTTTCGCGGCGAACCTAGTCTCCGCCCCCCTCAGCTCCTTCGCCTTTGTCGCCGGACGGCAACGGACGCAGCTCTTGACAGCCTTCGGAGCCACAGGTCTCCGTTTGGTTGGCCTGATCGCCGGCGCCAAGCTAGGTGGGGCCCTAGGGTCGGTGAGTGGCCTAGCCTGCGCTGGCGTGCTGATCTCGACCGCCTACGCCAGCTGGGTGCTCAAGCTGGCGGGCGTTGCTTGGCTCCGCTGGCTTCGCGAGAGTGCACCGGCGCTCTTCGCCACGCTCCTTCTCCTCGCCGGAAGCTTCGGTCTCAGTCAGGTTCTCGGGCAGCGTTGGTGGGGCGCCGCTTTCGCGATCAGCCTGGTCCCCGCCCTCTGGCTCGTTGTTCGCGAGCTTCGATCGGCGCCCGTCCAAGCCGCGCCCCCCAAGCCCTGACCGGATCCAGCCTGGCCGAGTCGGTCACGGCACGCACGGTCGCGACACCTGGGCCTCCCCCCAGGTGGTTCAATGGTGTCAGGCTGTGCAAGCCGCGCTCCCAGACGAATCCAGCGCGCGAGGCGGCACCCAACCCCCACTAGAGACCTCCTTGAGCCGCATTCCCCCCCACAAACAGATCGGAGCCCTAACGCTCTTGCCGCTGGCGGCCGCGCTCGGTGTCCACCTGTTCCCTTTCGACATTGCCGGCGTCAATGTCTTTGGGTTTCGAGCCCTGGTCCTGCTCCTCGTGGCATGGGGCATTACGCAGCGCCGCTGGCGAACCCCCGTCTCCCGAACGGGCTTTCGCTACCTGCTCTTCCTCTCCTTCTGGATCGGCTGGGCGATCCTCTCCCTCTCCTGGGCTCCAGAACTGAAAGCTGGGGTCCGTGCCGTCTTCCTGCTCCTCCTAGCCCTCCTCGTCGGAGTCGCCGCCCTCAGCCCGATCCGGGACCCGGCCCGAGCCTTCTGCCACCTCCGCTGGGGCTGGGTCCTCGCCTATGTCGTCTCGATCGCGATCGCGACTTGGGAAGTTCAGAGCGGTCAACACCTGGCTGGAACCTCAGGCATGGTGGATAGGTTCGGCCGTCAGAAAGAGCTTGGTCTCTACGCGACATTTGGAAACCCGAACAACTTCGGCGCGTTCATCGTCCTGGCCTTTCCCTTCCTGCTCTACTCGATCGCCACGACTCGGAGCTGGATCATTCGTGGCCTGCTGATTGCCCTCCTCCCGACGACCCTCGTCTTCATGTCCCTCGCCAACTGCCGTGCGGGATTGGTCGGCCTCGTCGTCGAAGTCGGCGCGTTCTACTTCCTAAGGGTTAATCGGGGCGGCCGCTCACTTCTGGTTCCCATCGCGTTCACCTTGGTCCTCGGGGCCGGCGCGTTCTTCGCACAGGAAACCGTGCTCGCCCTGTTCGATAGCACCCTCGCACTCCGAGATCAGTTCGAGGGGCGGTCGTCTGTCTCAATCCGCTACAACCTGTCCTACAACGGGCTCTGGTTCCTAGCCCAGACCTATGGAGCCGGAGTCGGCGCGGGCGGCTTCTCGATCTGCCTCGAGACCTGGGCCACCCCAAAGACCACCTACGGGACCCTGGATCCTCACAACTTCGTGATCGAGGTCCTGAGCCAGTATGGCGTGCTCGTCACTGCAGCTGGAGCGCTCTGGATCCTCGCCCTCGCTCGCTTGGCCTGGCGGAAGCGAACTGACCCCAAGCGCCAAGACCTGGCAGAGTTCACGCTGGTCGCATTGACCGGATATGCAGTCGCTTGCGTGGCCAACAGCTCCTACTTGATCTCGTCCACGAACTGGACCTTCTTAGCCACCTTCCTGCCCCTGTGCAACGTGCTCGAGGGCACGAAGAAGAGGAAGCCTAAGGGCTCGAGAGCATGCACGTCCTAGTTCTCCCTTCCGGTTACCCGACCCTCAGTGCGCCACTCGGCTACCTGTTCTTCGCCGAACAAGCCCGGGCGTTTGCGCGGCGCGGCTTCAAGGTCGGCGTCGTGTATCCGGAGATCCGCTCCCTCCGCCAACTCTCCCCCGCGGCCCTGCTCGAGTCTCGGCTCCAAGTAGAGGCCAGCTTCACCCCGGAAGGTGTCCAGCAACTCGCCTGGCGAGCCTGGAACCCGGGCCACGCTCGCCTTCGCCACCGACTCTTCGTCAGCGCTGCCCGGTGCCTCTTCCAGCGCTACGTCAGTGAGCACGGAAAGCCCGACCTCATTCACTGCCAGGGGGTCATGTGGGGAGGGATCGCCGGGCAGGCGCTCGCCGAGGAGTTCGGTCTTCCCTTCGTCGTCACCCTCCACTCCTCGGCCGTCCTCCGCGGAGGACTCGCTCTATGGAAGAGGGCCCTCGTCACGCGAACCCTCGCCCAGGCCGCCCGGGTTTTCGCAGTTAGCCGTGCCCTCGCCGCCGAAGCCTCCGCCCTGGCCCTAGGCGCGAAGATTGAGGTCTGCCCGAACTTCGTCGATACAGATTTCTTCACCGGCCCTGAGCGGGGACCTCCCACCGGCCCTCTCTCCCTACTCGCGGTCGGACGCCTCATTCCCCTGAAGGGGCATGACTTGCTCCTGGCAGCCCTCGCGCGATCCCAAAGCGACGCCGAACTCCGCCTAGTCGGCGCCGGAGATCAAGAGCCAGCCCTTCGGGCACAGGCCAGAAGACTCGGCCTAGAGGGACGAGTGTGCTTCCTAGGAGAACTCGACCGGGAGCGATTGCGACAGGAATACGAGCGTGCCCACGCCCTCGTCCACCCAAGCCGCCTGGAGACATTCGGCGTCGTGATCGTCGAGGCTCTCGCAATGGGACTCCCGGTCCTGGCCACGGCCTGTGGGGGTCCGCAGGACATCGTGACCCCCGATCTGGGGTACCTCGTCCCCCCAGACGACGTTGGGTGCCTCACTGAGGCCCTCAACGAACTCCAGGCAACCTACTCGACACACTGGATCTCGGCGGGGGACCACCTCCGTGCCGTCGCTGTCGAGCGATACAGCGACGAGTCGCTGGTCTCACGTTTGGGCGAGGTCTTCCGGTGCGTCATTGGGACGAAGCCCGGTCGCGGCTAAGCCTGGGTGGGCCAGTCGTTTTGAGATCCCGGAGCGCGAAGACCAGCTTCCCGCGTGGCAGAGTGCGCGCGACCAGCAGCTCCATGCCGGCTAGCCCCTCCCGGGTTAGCTTAGCGGCGGAGGGCAGGCAGAGTTTGTCGATCCATCCGGAGGCCACCCATGCGCCGAAAACTCTCGATCCGCAAGAAGCTAGCGTTTACGGGCCTGATCTGCTTCCTGGCCTTTGGAGCGTGCGAGCTCTATGTCCGAGCCACCCGGCGTCACTCTGATCTCTGGGCCTTCACGGGACGCAGCCTGGCTGAACACCCCATGGCGAGATGGGCTCAACTTGACGCTTTCTGTGCCTATCGAGCGAAGCCGGGCCGCTATGGCTCTCTGACTGGAGCAAAGACGGTCAACGAGCATGGCCTCATCTCGACTCCCAGCCTGAGCCTGGCCAAGCCGGCTGGGGTTACGAGGGTCCTCTTCCTTGGTGGCTCCTCTACTGCCGGGACCGGCCTCAACCTCGACGACCAAGACACGTGGCCTGCAAAGGTCATCGCGAGACTCAGCGAGGAGTTCCCGAAGAAGCGCTTCCAGTTGATCAACGGGGCGCTCGGAGGCTACTCCTCCTTCGAGTCCTTCGGGCGACTGACGCAGCGCCTACGTTTCTTCCGGCCCGACGTGGTCATCGTCTACCACGGCTGGAACGACCTCTACTACTTCGGGGACCGAGACCTCGCCCACCGCTGGCGCACCCTCGACGACGGATCTTGGGGCTTCGAGAAGCGACCACGAAAACTCGTCGAGCCTCGCTTCTTCGACCACTTGATCTGGCCTTCCCAGGTCCTGACCAAAGTTCGTATCCGCCTTGCCGTGGCCGCAGGAGACGGGGAGATCGGGGAATCCCGCGGTCTGGCTCCGAGATACGACAAGCGAGCCGTCGAGGTCTGGCGCGAAAACCTACGCCTGATCCGTGGCGCCGCACAAACCCTAGGAATGGAGCTCTTCGTGTGCAAACAGGCCACTCTTGTAGCCCTCGACATGTCGCCCAAAGATCTCGCCCGCTCGAACCTCGAATACCACGGCTTCGACCTCGACGCCCACGTGAAAGCCTTCGACGCACTGAACCGAGTCCTCGATGAGGAGTTCCCCAAGAATCGCGTGATAGACGCCCGCGCGCTCTCGGGCGTGAGCGAGAACTTCCACGACCACATCCACCCCACCCCCCTCGGCGCCACGCGGGTCGCCGAGATCGTCAGCCTAGGCATTCTCCCCTACTTCAAGGGAGACGACGGCAAGTGAAGGTCCGCTCTTAGAGAGAGCGCACTGGCTGATCACAGGCTGAACGCCGCTATCTCCCGAAGGCGCGAACTGCAGCTCTTATCCCTTCCTCAAACGACACGGGCGGCGTGTAGGCGAGCTCGGTGGACGCCCGCTTGCATGAAAATGTCAGCGGCTGCGTAAGCTTCCTCCACCTCTCAAGGCTGAGCGGAAAGCCCACGCCGAGGACACCCAATGCGCTACCGGCGCACGCCCCGAGCCACACCAGACCGCGTGGGACGACGCGTAGCCGAATCGGAGACTTCACCGATTGCGCTATCGCTCGCGCGAGCCGCTCCAGCCCGACGTCGTCGTCGTCGGTGATCAGGAACAGCCGAGCGTCACTTCTCGTCCTCAACGCGAGGAGGATCCCGTGCGCAGCGTTCTCCGAGGCGAGCATGCTCCGTGGCGCCGCGCACCTTGAGGGAAGGACGAAGCGACCGCGTGCTATGGCGTCTATGAGCAACGCGACGTTCCCGCGGTCACCGGGCCCATAGACGACCGGGAAGCGAACGACCGTCCCCCCAGCGTCGAGCACGACCTTCTCCGCCTCAAACTTGGATCGAGCGTACATCGTTCGTGGAGCACACTTCGTGGCTTCGTCTGCCTGGAGGTCCACTTCGGACCCGTAAACCGCCACCGTCGACGCGAACACGAATCTCCTCGGAACTCCTCCGGTCCGTTTCCATCCCTCCAAGAGCCGTCTCGTTACGCCGACATTCGCGGCTCGATAGTCCCCCCAGGACTCGGTGCCGGGGGCGTGCACCAGCGCGGCCAGGTGAATGAGGCCTTCACAGTCCTCCGTGAGATCGTCAAGTCCACTCTGGAGCAAGTCCCGTGAGTGCCACTCCGCAACAACGAGATCGCTGCCACCCTCGGGTTCGCTCCGCCCAATCCCGACGACGACCAGGCCGTCCGAGGAGAGCCGCTTCACTAGAGCGCGTCCGACGCAACCTGCGGCGCCTGTAACAATCACACGCCCTCCGGCTGTAGCCTTCACTCGAAGAGCTTCATGTAGGCGTTCGCTAGCCGATCCCGAGAGAACTGCGCTTCGGCCAACGACCTTCCGCGACGCCCCATTCCCTCGCCCAAGCTCGGATCGTCCACGAGGCTCTGAATGTGATCGGCGGCGGCAGCCGCGTCGCCTGGGTCGTGCGTAAATCCGCACTGATCCGCCTCGAGTAGGTCAGCGATCCATCCTCGCGTGTTGTTGAGGATCGGCCTGCCGGCCGCCAAGCCGTCGAACAGTTTGTTGGGCGACGAAGTCTGCAAGATTGGAAAGGGCTTGAGACCGATCAAAATGGCGGTCGCTGCTCGATGCCACTCGACGATCGTCGTCTTCGGCTGGGGGTCAATGAACGAGACGTTCGCGAGCGCCTCCGCGGTGGCTCGCTCCTCAAGAGAGACCCGTTCCACCCCGTCGCCAATGAGCACAATCTGCACTCTCTCGTCACCACGCCGCTTGAGCTCCGCGGCAATGTCGAGGAACTCCCCACCGCTGTTCGCGAGACCCAGGGTCCCAGCGTAGAGCACGATCGACTTCGCCCTAGCAACGCAAGCGATCTCGTCGGGGAGATCCCCAGTTCCCCCGAAGAGGTCGATGTCCGCAGCGTTGGGGATCACCTCGATCCTCACGTTCCTAGCGAGATCACGCATGCGCTCCGGCATTCCGGGCGAAAGGGCAACGATCGTATCGGCGCTCAGGTAACACGCTTTGGCAAGGGCCCTAGAGAATGCAAGGCCAGGACCACTGTTGAGTGCTCCCAACTCAGCCCAAACCTCAGGGAGTAGGTCGCGCGCTTCGAAGATGAGCTTGCGCCTGCGCACCCAACGAGCCAACAGGCCCAAACCGCCTACGGAGAGGGGACCGCTCGATGCGATAACCACGTCGGCCCGTGCAACGCAGGCGTAGATGCCAGCCAGCGCCGAATACGCGCCAAAAGAGAACAACCGAGCTCTCTTGCTGTGCTTCTGCGAAAGCTTGACGTTGACGACGACGATCTCCATGCCTTCGATCTGCTGCCTCGAGACGACGCCACGCCCTTCGAGATCGGACTTGTCATAGACAGCGGTCACTATCGTGACCTTGTGCCCAGCGGCTGCCCAGCGCCGTCCGAACTCGTAGTAACGCGTCCCCCACGAGCCCTTCGGAGTGGAGAAATACTGGTAGAAGACCAGCACATTAGCCATCTGCGATTTCCCTGGACACGACTCGCGCGCTCCGACCTACGAGGCATGAGCACGATAGGGGTTGGAGCCTGAGCCCACAACCGTCTGCGTCTGGAGTCCTGGGCGTGAAGACCCGCAACCCGGGTCAGGAGGTCTTCCGGCGGACAAGGGCGCTTGCATGAAGCAGCGGTCGTTGCAGACCTGCCCCCATAGAGCAGCCTCTCAACCCGTCTTGCTGCCTGGGGCCCTTCGGCGCAAGAACGAGGCCAGCTTCTGCGGCCAAAGACGATCCATGCAAGGCCGCTCTATGAGGAGATAGAAGGGCGTAGCGACCAAGGCTAGGAGAGGTATGTTCCAGAGCATCTGGAGCAAGAAGTTGACCGAGAAGATGTCGGCTACGTGAGCGACTCCAAAGAACGTGCCCGTAAAGAAGAAGAACGGGTAGTGGAGGAGATAGAGCGTGTAGCACATGCCACCGGTTAGATAGATCCACGGGTGTGTGAAAAACCGATTCGCCAAGACTCCCTTGAACGCACACAGGAAGACGATCATCAGGGAAGCCGTGAACACGAAGCGATCGATTAAGACAGCTGATCCCCAGAGAACTCTTACCGCTGAGGATCCCAAGAGAGCAACCGCAAACAGCACGTCCCACCGGACGGCTCTCTTCTTGAAGAACTCCCGATCCGTGATGAATACGTCACAGATCAAGGCCCCGCTTAGGAAGTAGTGGGCCTTCGTGAGGAGTGTCCGATCCAAGTGATAGGGAGCAAGTGCTTCTAGACACAACGTCTCGACGGTGGCGAATCCCAGGACCGCGATCACGAGCAGCGCGCGCCGCAGCCGAAGACCGCGAGCAAAGTAGTAGCGCGCGAAGAACGGCGCGACCAGATAGAACTGCACCTCGATTTCCAGTGTCCAAGCAACTGGCAGGATCGTGCTCCACTCTCCGTAAATGATGGAGTGGAGATAGAACAGGCTCGCGAGGTAGTGCGGGAACGCCTCAGCGAACGACTCGTTCAACACGAAGAGGTGAACGAGAAAGAACGCCGTCAGCGCAATGATGTAGGGCGGTTCCAGGCGAGTCAACCGGCGCGCATAGAAGCGCCTGATGGAGATCGCCTTGCCGTCCAACAGCACTTCTTTCCCGAAGGGTAAACAGAGGATGAAGCCGCTAAGGCAATAGAAGAGAGGGACTCCGATCGCGCAATACGTACGCAGGAAGTGAAGCGGATCCTGACTCAGTGGTAGGGCCCACTCCACGTTCGTTCTTCGCAAGTAGAGCGTACCGAGGTGCAGGAAAATCACGGGAAAAATGGCAAGAAACCGTAGGCCGTCGATCTCGGATAGATACTGTGTCGAGACCGTGATGCGCCGCAGGGGCGGCATTGCCCATTTCATGGAGAGAATCGCCCTAGGTCGCGCTGTGACAATGTGCCTGCGTATTCTCGACAACGAGCTGGCCACGTGGCCCACTCAGGCGAGGGCAGTATCGCAATTCGCCTCTTGAGCGTCCAAGCGGGTGATCGTGCTATCGCGGCCGGCTCCCGGCGGCTTGGGGTTGCGACTCTCGCAGCAGGTGTTGCTCCAGTCGGATCCAGCTCGGCGGCTGATAAGGTGCGCTCGCGAGAGCGAATGGCCTCCGGGCTCAGCCCCTCGGACCTTAGCGCGCCCCATGAGAGAGAGGAGCCGTGCCTATGATCGTCTCGTCGAGGGAAGACGGTCCTGTCCCACCCCATTTTTTGACAAGGCGGCGCGCAGGTTCCGGGCAGGGGAGGCCGCGCGGCCTCTCCTTGGGTAGGACGTGAGTAACGCAATCGATCTCGGCGTATTGGCGACGGCCGCGGCCGGGACGTCAGGGGTCCTCTCCTGCCTCGGGGTGGGGTTAAGCCTCCTCGTTAGCAAGAGAAAGAACCTCTTAGCTGTTCCAAATGAGCGTTCGAGCCACGCCGTGCCGACGCCTTCTGGGGGAGGCGTCGGCGTGGCCGCTGCCGTGGTCTTGACGCTCCCGCTCGCGGCCTATCTGGCAGGACCCCGAATCGGGTTGTTCACGGGCGCTGTGGTTCTCAGCGCCTACGTCGGGCTCTGTGACGATCGGCGCCCGTTGAGCGTGCGAACCAGATTCATCGCACTCGTCCTCGCGAGCCTCCCGATCATGATCGTTAGCCGCGCAGACTTGATCCACCTGCCCTATCTCGAGCCCTTTAGCCTTGGGCTCCTTGCCATACCCCTGACCCTGCTCTGGCTCACAGGCTTCGCGAACGCGTTCAACTTCATGGACGGAATCAACGGAATCGCAGGGCTCACGGCGGGGATCTCGGGGCTGGGGTTTGCCCTGGCGGGTCTCTGGGCCAACGACTCGGCGACAGCGCTCCTTGGAGCGGTCACAGCCGGCGCAACCCTCGGATTCCTTCCCTGGAACTTTCCGCGCGCAAAGATCTTCATGGGCGACGCCGGCAGCCTCCCGTTGGGCCTCCTGCTCGCGGGGACCGCTCTGGTCGCGGCACGTCAGCGCGGCCAGGGGCTCCCCGTCACCTTGCCGTTTCCTGCTGGGGTCCAGATATTGGGGCCCTTTCTGTTCGACGTAATCTTCACCTTGGGCCGGCGCGCCCTCCACGGGAAGCGAATCGGAGCGGCTCATAGGGAGCACCTTTACCAGCGACTTTCACGTCAGTGGGGAAGCCATACCCCTGTCTCAGTCCTCTACGGCGCTTTCTCCGTCATAACCGTGGCCCTCGCCCTGCTCTACGCCGGGTTCAGCGATCTTGGGAAGCTCATTTCGCTCACGCTCTCGGTGCTAGCCATGTCCCTGTTCGCCCAACGCGTTCTCTCCCGCGATCGCCCACTTTCTGCTGAAACCCAAGAACCAGCCTGATCCGAGGACGCCCTGGGAGGAGCACCTGACGACTCTACGAGTTGGTGCACAACCGGAGAGATCACCTCCTTAGGGGTTGGGATTCGCTCGGTTTGGAGCTAGATTTCGCCCGTGACAGAGGTTGCCGCCATTCCCCAATCCAGTCTCAAGAGCCCCTTCGCTCCCATCGAGGAGCTGATCGAGGACATTCGCGTCGGGCGAATGGTTGTCCTCGTCGACGACGAGGATCGGGAAAACGAGGGTGACCTCTGCATGGCCGCGGAGATGGTTACCCCCGAAGCGATCAACTTCATGGCCCGTTTCGGTCGGGGGCTGATCTGCGTCTCTCTGAGCGGCGAACGCTGCGACGCGCTCAACCTCCAGCCCCAGGCCGAGGTAAACGACTCCCTCATGGGGACGGGCTTCACGATCTCGGTCGACGCTCGCGACAATGTCACGACCGGGATCTCAGCGGCAGACCGCGCCCTGACGACGCTCCTCCTCGTGGATCCCAAAACCAAGCCCGAAGAGTTGGCCAGGCCAGGGCATGTGTTTCCGCTCCGCGCCATGGACGGTGGGGTCCTCGTCCGCGCTGGACAAACTGAAGGATCCGTCGATCTCTCACGTTTGGCAGGCCTCCGGCCTGCTGGCGTCATCTGCGAGATCATGAACGACGACGGCAGCATGTCACGCGTCCCCCAGTTGATCGAGTTCTGCGAGACCCACGGGCTCAAGATGGGCTGCGTAGCGGACCTGATCCGGTACCGTCAGCAGACCGAGCGGCAGGTTCGCCACTCGGTCTCGATCGACTTTCCCACTCGCCACGGCGAGTTTCAGCTGCAAGTCTTCGTTGGCGAGTTCGACGACCGTCCACACCTCGCGATCTGCAAAGGAAACGTCGGTCAGCGAGACGAGGACGGCACCCCCCAGCCCGTCGATCACCCGGTCTTGGTCCGGGTCCACTCGGAGTGTCTGACGGGAGACGTATTGGGTTCGCTCCGCTGCGACTGCGGCCCCCAGTTGGACGCCGCCCTCAAGCAGATTGCTGACGAGGGGGAGGGCGTTTTGCTCTACATGCGCCAGGAGGGCCGCGGGATCGGGCTCAAGAACAAGCTCAAGGCCTACGCCCTCCAAGACAAGGGTTACGACACCGTCGAGGCCAACGAGATCCTTGGGTTCGGCGCGGACATGCGGGACTATGGAGTCGGAGCTCAGATCCTGGGCGACCTTGGGCTCTCCGAACTGCGCTTGCTGACCAACAACCCGCGCAAGATCATTGGGCTCGAGGGCTTTGGGCTGAAGATCGCCGAACGGGTCCCGATTCAGGTCGAGCCTCACCCAGCGAATCTCGAGTATCTCCGCACCAAGCGGGACAAACTCGGGCACTTGCTCAAGGGCATCTAGCGAGGCAATCGCTTCCCGCTAAGTGGCTGAGTGGGTAGGGCAACGGACTCAAGCCCTGCTGAGCCCCGCGCCTCTTGGCCGGCTTCTACCCTGAGCGAGACCGCAGCTAACTAGCTTGTAAGCTGTCTCACTTCAAGGAGGGCGGAAGAGCCCGATGCTGTTTCACACCTACGCATTCTGGCTCTTCCTCGCGGTAGTCATCCTCCTGTACCGCGCACTAGGGCACAGGGATCAAAACAGACTCCTCCTCGTCGCGAGCTACGTCTTCTACGGTGCTTGGGACTGGCGCTTTCTCTCCCTGATTGCGCTCTCGACCGCGGTCGATTTCTTTGTAGCCCGAGGAATCGGACGAAGTCGAGGGGGGTCCTCGTCCCTGAGCGCCAAACACTGGCTCTGGGTCTCGTTGAGCGTAAATCTAGGACTGCTGGGCGTCTTCAAATACTACGGCTTCTTCGCAGAACAACTCACCGCGTTGCTCGAGGCGATGGGCGTCGCCGCGCACCCTCCCGTACTCGCCCTCGTGCTCCCCGTCGGAATTTCCTTCTACACGTTCCAAACCCTCAGCTACACGGTCGACGTCTACCGGGGCAAAACGGAGCCGGTTGCGAATCCACTGGACTTCGCGCTATACGTCTCGTTCTTTCCGCAGCTCGTCGCGGGACCTATTGAGCGCTCCACCCGGCTCCTTCCCCAGATTCAGACAGCCCGCTCCGCTCCCGATTACCGAGCCGGGTGCTACCTGATCCTCCTCGGGCTCTTCAAGAAGGTCGTCATCGCCGACACGATGGCCCCGATCGTCAACGGGATCTTCTCGGCTCCTCTCGCGGAGTTGGGAGGGCTCGAGGTCCTCGTCGGCGTCTATGCCTTCGCGTTCCAAGTCTACGGAGATTTCTCGGGCTACTCAGCGATCGCGCGCGGGGTCGCTGCGTGCCTTGGCTTTGACCTGATGGTCAATTTTCGACACCCTTACTTTGCGACCTCACCCTCGGACTACTGGAGTCGTTGGCACATCAGCCTCTCTACGTGGCTTCGCGACTACGTCTACATTCCGCTCGGCGGGAGTCGCGGGACGACTTGGAAGACCTACCGAAACCTGATGCTGACCATGTTGATTGGTGGGATATGGCACGGTGCAGGCTGGACCTACGTGGCATGGGGCGCCCTCCACGGCGTATTGCTTTGCCTCTGGCGACCCTTCGAACGTTTCAAAGGGCCAGACCCTGCTGAGGCTTGGGGGCGGCTCGTAAAGTTCCTCCTCGTGGTGCTGGTGTTCCACCTGATGTGCTTGGGTTATCTCTTCTTTCGGGCTCAGAGCATGGCGCAAGCTCTCGAAATGCTCGCACTCCTCACCAAGCCAACCATGACGACCCGGGCGTTGGGAGCACTCGGAGTGGTCCTCTTCTACGCAGCTCCCCTAATGGCCTATGAGGCCTATCTTGAGCGGGTAGGTAATCTCAACGATCTTCTCTCCCGACCCTGGCAAACCCGGGCGGCGATTTACGCAGTTGCGTGCCTCGCCCTCTGGTTCTCACCCTCGCCCGAGGTTCATGAATTCATCTACTTCCAATTCTGAGCGCGGAATCGACTTTCGGGTGTGGGGAGCGGTGCTCCTCGCGATCCTTGCGGTCGAGGGCGTCCTGAGAATCAACCTGACGCGGCTGTCCCGCAACGCCGCCCACATCGCCACGATCCCCCTCAAGGTCGAGCGCTTAGGGAATGCGAGCGGCCGCAGAATCCTCCTAGTCGGGAACTCCCAGCTCCGTCATGGGGTCGACGTAGCCGCCGTCACGTCCGGGCTGGAGCGCTTGGGGCACCCCGTGACCTGTGAAGCCCTCCACCCCCACGGCACGAGCATTCAGGAGTGGGAGGCGCTGATTCGAGCGAGGATACTCCCCAGCCCGAATCGACCTGACCTGTTGGTCCTGCTCGGCACTGCATCCCACCTCTGCGCGCCGAACTACACGACCTACCAGTTGGAGCAAGTGGGGGCAGACTACACGCGCCCTCGCGACGTTCCCTTGCTTCTCGGCAGGTTGAAGAACGTAGATGAAGGAGGCGCGCTTCTCATGGGCTCCCTCTCGGTCGCCTACTCAAGTCGGCGTGCTACGCGTAGGCGTGTCCTCACGGCGACGGTTCCGTACTATCCAGAGGCCACCGTATGGATCAATCGCCTCGCTCTGCGTCGTCTCTCAACTCCCTCAAGAGACCCAGACTGCACCCTTCTTCGCGCGCTCTTGCGTCAATGCCAGGACAAGGACCTGCAAGTGCTCATAGTCCTGACGCCAATGAGAGACGACCCGGATTACCAGATCCCCTCCTCGATGCTCAAAATCCTCAAGGAGTTCCACGTCGAACTCTATGACGCTCGCGAAAAGCACTTTGAAGCCGAGGACTTCCTAGACGGAACCCACCTCAATGAGAGGGGTCGCGTCCGCTTCACGGAGGCCTTGGTGAAGAGACTCGCACTCGTCCGCTAACGGTCCGATCGGACCACCAACCGACGCCCACATTCGTATCGCTACAACTGGCGTGCGCTATGCTACGCGTCACAACAGTTTGCTCGGAGGACTCCATGCAACCTCCCGTTGGGCTCGGCGAAACCCACGAAAGCTCGCATACCTTCACCCCGGACTCCGTGCGCATGTTTGCGAACCTATGCGGGGACACCAATCCGATCCACCTCGACGCCGATTTCGCCGCACAGAGCGTGTTCGGGCGGCGAATCGTGCATGGAGCTTTCGTCGCCTCCCTCATCTCCCGCGCGCTCGGTTGCGGAATGCCCGGCTCGGGAACGATCTACATGGGTCAGCAACTGCGTTTCCTCGCACCCGTGTTCGTCGACGACACCGTGAACGTGCACCTCGAGGTGGTCGAGGTGAAGAGCAAGGGCAACTTGCGCATCAAGACCAACGTCAGCCGCGCCGACGGCACATTGGTCGTCGAGGGTGAAGCCTTCGTGAAGACGCCGCGAAACAGGGCGACCCAGCAATGAAGCTGCGAACGGCCCTCTCGCAGGTGCTCCCCGAGACCGCCAAGGATGCCTTGCGCGGCCTCCGTCGCCAGTTGCGGCGGAAGCAGTGGGAACGCTCTGTGCGAGCCGACGAAGCTGCCAACATTACTCAGCGCGAACTTGCGGAGCAGTTTCGCTCACTAGGCGTGAAGTCTGGGCAAGACCTCCTCGTGCATGGCGCCATGAGCAAGCTCGGCTTCGTAGAGGGGGGACCCCGCGCGGTGATCGACGCCTTGTGCGAGGTCGTCGGGCCCAACGCCACGTTGTTAATGCCCGCATATCCCATGAAGAGCACAATGCTCGCCCACATGCGTGACGCTGCGCCCTTCGACATGGTCGCGGACACCTCAACAATGGGAAAGATCACCGAGCTGTTTCGAAACCGCCCGGGGGCCCTCCGCTCTGCACACCCCACGCATTCGGTGGCCGCTCTTGGCCCGCACGCTCAGCTATACACGGCAACACATCACAAAAGCGGGTCTCCGTGTGGCCCGGGGTCTCCCTTCAGGCTGCTGGCGGAGCGAGGAGGCGCTATTTTGTGCATTGGCACCGGTGTAGGCAAAGTGACTAGCCATCACAACATAGAAGACCTCGTCGACGACTTTCCACTAGAGGTGTATTCGAAAGGAGTGTTCACGAAGCCGGTGATCTTCCCCGACGGCCACACCGAAGAGGTGGAAGTTCGGGTGCACGACCCAGTGCTGTCCAGCCGTCGAATCGACTCGAACAAGTCGGTAGAACTGGAGTTTCTTGCCGAGATGAAGTCCTTTGCCAGAGTGATCGAGGGCAAGGTCGGTAAGGCCACCACTCACTTGTTCGACGCGAGAGACCTCGACGCGGTCAATCGAGAGCGTCTTCAGCGCGGCAAGACCATCTACGCAGAACTCAGCACAGAGCCCGGGATACCTCGCGCGCGCCGCACCCTGACCCAGGTGCGTTTCGCCCTAACTGGCCTCCCCTGGCCGGCAGTACAGTGGGTGAGGGATCGACGTTGGCAGGGAACGGGCCCTAATCCCGTGCTCGTCTCGTTCGACGTCGACTACCAGCGCGACGAAGAAGCGCTACCCGATGTGTTGGCCACCTTGGCGCGCCACGGAGTGCATGCTTCATTCGCCTGCGTTGGCGCTCACGTCGAGGCCCGCCCCGACCCTTACCGAGCGCTGGTCGATGCGGGCCACGAAGTGTTTAACCACAGTCACACCCACCCCGATAATCCGGTCCTAAGCCCCGATCGAACCTGGCGCAGGATCAACGCCGCAGAGCGGCACGAAGAGGTCGCTCGCGCACAAGACGCACTAGAGAAGGCCCTAGGCAAACGCCCGGCCGGTTTTCGCCTGCCCCATTTCGGCAACGTCCAGGACAACTGTGACGACGCCTACTACGCGATGCTCGCCCACGAAGGCATCCGCTACAGTTCTTCCTGCCTCGACTTCGCCCTGGGTGGTCTGCCTCTCCGGAAAGTGGGCAGCGTCACCGAGATAGGGGTCACCACGTGCCCGTACCATCCCTACACAGCCATGGACAGCTATCACATCTGTCGATCCAAGCGGGTTGTCTATGAGGCAATCCACCGATCCCGACACCTGAGTCACTCTCTGATCCGAGCGCTCGACCGGTCAAGTCAGCGAGGGCTCCCGCTGAACGTCTACCTTGACCCCCTAGACATGGCAGGCCCAGCGCTGAACGAATTCTTGACCGCTGTCAAGGAGCGGGGTACTGCGTGCATGACCTACACGCAATACCTCGACGAAGTCGACAAGGGATCAGTCGTCGCGAGGAAGTGAGTTGCGGGGCGTCGCTTTCGGCACCGCGGCCCTCACCCCCCCCTACTTGCCTCTCACGGCCTTCCGAATCACCTCCACGGGAGGCCTCTGACGCCGCGAGTTCTTCTGGTCCTTCTGACTCGGGAAGTCCTTCAGCTGCGCGTCCCACTGGTAGTCCCGCGCTTGGACGAGCTCCAACGCACCGCCGGAAGTGTGCTCGTAAACGAGCAAGTGCTGCCCTTGCTCGTCGACCACGAACAACACGTTGTGCCCACCCCCTCGACCGGGCGCCGTCACGACCACGACCCCGCCTCGGATCGCGCCCTCTTGGGCATGCGCTGTCTGTGGAAGGCCGCGGAGCGAAACGCCCGCGCCGAATGCTGCTAGGAGGAGAAGCCCCCACCCGAATGAAGTCCTTGAAGTTGCCATCGTTTACTCATACCCAACCAGCGCGCGCAAGATCTACTCGGCGGAGGAGGTGTGAGTTCCCAGGGGTCTCAAGAAAACTCGGGGAGAAACTAGTGCTGCCCATCACAAGTTGCGGTACACCCCATTGCTTTCGTAGGGGCATTGACGATGGCGCTTGTGCTGGTCATGGTGGTATTTTCCGGTTGGATCTTAATGTCGGAAAACGAAGCGCGCCAGCATGCTCAA
>JAESQQ010000468.1 GCA_016765095.1 Planctomycetota bacterium
CGGACCGAGTACCCCCTCTCCGGGCACCGGTGGGCCTCCCCCGGCCCGCGCCACTCAATCGGATGGAATCGGATAGAAAATTGGATGGGCACGGGACCCTCCGCGCCGCAGAAACCACGCCCGCCAGATTCAGCATTCTGACCCCTGCAGATCCTGCATCCGACCCAAACGTGTCGCCGTTTCTCCATTCCGGCGACACGTCCCCCGAACATGTCGCTCGCGGCGACACGTCTGTTTGAGCTTGCGGAGCGGGCCCTGGCGGCACACGAACATCGAGAAACAGCTCCGGTTCCTCCCCTTCTATGGTCGAAATAGTGTCATACTTTCCCCCATGCAGGCCGCCCGCACACAGCCCAATTCGACCCCCTCTAGGGTCCTCCAGAGCATCCGCGCCAGAGGGCGCGGCTCGGTGCTCGTGCCGACGGACTTCCTCAGCCTCGGAACTCGGCGTGCCGTGGATGCTGCCCTGGGACGCCTGGCTGATTCAGGCACCATCCGCCGTGTCGGGCGCGGGGTCTATGACTTTCCCAAGTCCCACCCCCGCTTCGGTCCACGCCCGCCGTCCGCCGATGCCGTCGCGCAGGCCGTGGCGCGCAGCACCGGGGAGTCCATCTGTTCCGGCGATGCCAAAGCTGCAAGCCTGCTGGGCGTTTCCACGCAGGTCCCGGCCCAGGCTGTGTATCTGACCGACGGCACGAGCCGCGTACTTGCCGTGGATCTTGGCAACGGTCGAGGCTTCGATATTCGCTTCAAGCGCTCAACACGCAGGATCGGCCTCGACTCGAAGGCCGGGCTCGTGCTGCGCGCGCTGCACTTCCTTGGACGCAATGGTGTGGATGACGCCGCCATCCGGAAGCTGGGTGCGTCCCTGAGCGACTCCGACGCACGCCATCTTGCTCGCCTACGTTCGCAGGCGACGGGCTGGATGAGGAGCATCATCGACAGCATCATCAGCCACAGGAAAACGAACAAGGTCATGAACACCAACGTCAGCTAAGTCATGGACGGCTTTGCAAGACTCCCGGCGGACGACAGAGCCGCAATGTTCGAGGATACGGCCGCGCAGGCACGTCTCGCCAACCCCGGCATCGTCGAGAAGGACTTCTGGGTCTGCTGGACCCTGCACCGGTTGTACTCCTCCATCCCGAACATGCCGCGCCTGCTCTTCAAGGGGGGCACGTCGCTCTCCAAGTGCTTCCGCATGATCCACCGCTTCTCGGAGGACATCGACCTTGGGATCGAGCGCCAGGACATCGGACTCGTGGGCGATCTTGACCCCATGGCTCAGTCCTCGCGCAACGGCTACCAACGAGCCGTCAAGGCAATGAGGGTCAAGCTGAACGAGTACGGTGCCGGTACGTTCATGCCCGCGATCGAGATGGATTTTCGCAAGGCGCTCGGCGAGACGTTCGGCCTTCGTCTGGAGGTGGTCGGCGCCGAGAACGTCATCCTGTTCAAGTACCCGCGCGCTCTGGATGCCTCCAACTACGGCGCTGACGAGTACGTTGACTCCGTGGTGCGCCTTGAGCTGGGAGCGCGCTCCGACCACGAGCCTGTCGCCGAAGTCGACATCCGGCCCTACGTTGCCAACCTGTTCGCCGATGAGTTTGCACAGCAGACGTGCAGCGTCATCGCCCAGGCTCCCGAGCGTACGCTCCTGGAGAAGGCTCTGATCCTCCACGCCGGAATCTGCAAGGGGCGCTTCAAGGAACGCTCGTCTCGCCACGCGTACGACTTGGCGATGATGCATCGAGAAGGAACGACGGCCACCGTTGAGCGAGCTCTGTACGAACAGGTCGCCCACCACAAGTTCGTCTTCGGCGACAACCCGAAGGTGCGCGACGCGCCCAAGGACGGCATCCTGATCGTTCCTGCAGGAGACCTCCTGCGCAGCTTGGAGGCGGACTACCGCAGCATGCAGCCCATGTTCTTCACGGACCCGGCTCCGCCCGCGTTCGGAGAGATCGTCGCAGAGCTGACGGCTCTGGAAACGGCCCTGAATGATCTCTGGGTGAACCCGCGCCCAAGCCTCCCTTCCCTCTTGCTTCATTCGCTATTCGCGAATAGCGTATGGCCATGCCCCTCAAGCCCCAAGACCTGGTCGTTTGCCTCGAACTCAGCACCCGCGAGTCCGAAGCCTGGACCTACGCCGACCTCGCCGCCGACCTTGGCCTGAGCCCGTCCGAGACGAACAAGGCCGTCGAGCGCGCCCTCGAAGCCGGGCTGCTCTGCCCTTCCGACCAGCCGCGTGGAAAGCCCATCCCCATCCGAGCGGCGCTGCTCGAGTTCCTGGTCCACGGGGTCCGCCATGCGTTCTTCACGAGCCCCGGACGACTGGTGCGCGGAATGCCCACGGCCCACAGTGCGCCGCCTCTCGACGCCAAGCTGCGTGGCGGTGACGAGCCCCCGCTCGTCTGGCCCGATGCGCAGGGTGACTCCCGCGGCCAGGCGATCGAGCCCCTGTACCCGACGGTCCCCGCCGCCGCGCGCAAGAGCGCGCAACTCTATGAACTCCTGGCACTCACGGATTCGTTGCGGTGCGGTCGAGCCCGTGAGCGCAAGCTGGCGGCTGAGGCCTTACGCGCAAAGCTAAACGATTAGTGCAAAGCGCGAATCCGAACCTCGGCTTGCTCGAAGAGGCCGCCGCCCAGCTTGGCGAGTTGCTGGACGAACTCGTCCTGGTCGGTGGTTGCGCTGCTGGCCTGCTCGTCACGGACCCGGGCTCCTCGCCCATTCGTCCGACCGAAGACGTCGATCTGGTCGTCGAGGCCACGACCTACATCGACTACCAGCGCTTCGGCAAACGCCTTGCCAACCGCGGCTTCAAGCCGGGAACAACCCCGGGCGACCCACTTTGCAGGTGGCGCGGCAACAACTTGACGCTCGACATCATGCCCCTCGACGAAGCCGTCCTGGGCTTCTCGAATCAGTGGTACCAATCTGCACTGGAAGCCCCCAGTCAGACCCGTCTCCCGTCGGGAACTCTGCTGTCCCACATCGATGCACCACACTTCCTGGCGACGAAGCTAAACGCCTTTCAATCACGCGGCGAAGGAGACTTCCTGACCAGCGCAGACCTCGAAGATGTGGTTGTGGTCATCGACGGGCGACCCACAATCCGCCAAGAGCTGCAAGCGAGCGGAGCGCTACTGCAATCCTATGTCGCGGAACAACTTCGGGCCCTGCTCGCCGAAAGGCACTTCCTGGAGGCGCTCCCGGGCTACTTCCTCGGCGAGAGTCATGCTGGCCAACGATCGCGTTCCTTGATGGAAACTCTGCGCCATCTGGCCCGAGCGGAGCAAGATTCCTGAGGTATGACTCATAGTCCGTCGACGCTTCCCACCACGTCGAAGACACTGGCCCGATGACGGCCACTCTTCACCCACTTCGAGCGCTCGTCGAAGGAGCGGGCCAGTCGGATGCGGGATTGAACCGAGGTCAGGGTCCCGTGCCAGAATGTCTTGTCGGAAGCCATGGTCGCAGTGGGTGCGGGTGGGCGCCCAGGACTCCGAGGCCTCGCGCGCGATCAGAACGTGCGAATACCAGCTACTAAACAGCAACATCGCGGCGCCGCCGCGCTCACCCTCTCTAGCGTGAACGCCCTAACCCCCTGCCACGCAAAGGGTTAAATGGAGCGGCTGAACGGGCTCGAACCGTCGACATTCAGCTTGGGAAGCTGGGACTCGAGGAG
>JAESQQ010000469.1 GCA_016765095.1 Planctomycetota bacterium
AAGCCCGCGAGAAGACGGCCTACTGCGTGCCCGAGAGCACGGCCGCCATGCCTGTGTTCGAGGGCAGGAAGGTCCCCGAGGGCTTCCCGCGATACACGTCCCTCGTCTCGCGGTCGAGGTAGCTGAACTTGACGTTCCGCTTGCCGTCCGGCTGGCGATCGAAGAGGCCGGCTCGCCAGCCTGCGCTGCGAAGCGCCTGGAACTCGGGGCGGGTCAACGCCATCGAGCCGCGGAAATAGTCGGTGTCGAAGTGGATCGGGAGGTAGCGACGATAGGCGGGGTCACCGGGAGGGGCGGTCATGGCCTTGAGGACCTCGTCGTAGAGGGCCCGACCCTGCTCCCAGAGCCGATCGTGCTCGTCGACGAAGCCCTTCACGACGGCTTCGTTGCGGCGAACGTGACCTCGGATCGTGATCACGTTCTCGTAGTTGCTCTGCTCGGCGGTGTCCGACCAGTTGAAGCTGCCCGTGACCACGTCCCGTTCGTCGACGATCAGGGTCTTGTGGTGTTGGAGCTGGCTGCGCGGGTGTTCGAAAGCGAGCGAGTAGACCTTGTAGCGGACGTCGATTCCGGCGGCCTCGAGGTCGGTCACGCGGGACTTGCTGTCGGCGTATTGACCCATGTCGACCATGATCTCCATGATCAGGTTCGGCTTCGCTTGGCGAATCGCGATCAAAGCGTCGGCGAGCTGGCGAGAGTTAAAGAACGCAATGTCGACCGCGATCTTGGTCTGGGCCGTGTTCATGACTCGAATCAGCTCGTCGGCGACGATCGTCGAGCCGCCGCTGTTGTCGCCGCTGAACACGACGCTCTCGTAGCGCCGCGTCCGCTTGCTCGGGGGACGCAGGCTGACCTCGGCCGTGTGGTTCTCAGCGCCTGGGCTCGCGGGACGAGCCACGTCCATGAGCTTGTTGAACTCTTGCTGAAACGCATAGAACAAGTGGTAGTGGCGACCGAACACGACCGTGTTCTCGCTGTAGCGCGTCTCTGCACCGCGAGACCAGTTGGCGCTGCCGTTGACGAGCTTGCGCCTCCACCACTGGCCCGCGTCAATCAGAGCGAACTTCTCGTGCATGGTCCGGCTCGTGGCGAAAACGTGCACGCCGATTCCAGCTAACGAAGCCGCCTTCTTCTTGTTGGACGAAGTCCCCTTGTTGAGGATCAGGCGGACTCGAACGCCCCGCTGAACCGCAGACTCGAGCGCGCCCCAAATCGGTCCGCTCGTCGAGATCGAGTACATCGCGACATCAATCGTCGTCTCGGCCTTGTTTATGAGCTCTGCGGTCGCGTCAGCGCCGCCACCGTTCGGTGAGAAGTAGGCCTTGGGATAGTACTGAGCTTGGGCTGGCGCGGCTGCGAGGAGTAAGGCCGCTACCATGGCCAGGCTGAAGGTGATGCGAGTCATTGTGTTGCTCCACTGCGGTGGTTTGTTGGAGCTCCCTTGTGCAAGCCCTAGGCCAACGCGGAACTGCCCTAACCCCATAGCCCTAGGCATCACGTTGATTCGCGTCACCCAGAGTTGGGGGTTGGTATCAGTCATGTCTCTCAGAAATGAGCCGACCGACAAAGCCCGTGCGCCTCGCGCACGAACGCCGCGACCCGAGACCTCAGTCGACACAGAGAAAGGGCCGCGCCCTTCGGCACGGCCCTCCCGAACTCTCTCTGTTGTGTGAACTCTGCTAGTTGCCGCTCCCGGTGGCGGGCGTGGCAGGCGCCGGAGGCGTAACGGGCGTGACGGGCGGCGTCACGGGCGTGACGGGCGTCACGGGCGGAGTCACCGGCGTCACGGGCGCCGGCGTGACGGGAGCTGTGGTCCCGTTCATGGCCGCGAGGGCCGCCAAGATTCCGTCCTTGTCCTCGGCAAGTGTCTTCGGCATCCCAGACGTCGCGATCCTTGGGTCGTCGGGATCTGCGACGGACATCATGCGCCGGAGCTCCCGGCTGAAGGTCCGCGCCACAGCACGGCTCTGGACAATGATCATGTTCTCGTCGTTGCTGCGGTCGGCGCTGACCGTGAAGTTGAACGAGCCGGTGCAGACCGTCTTGTCGTCAATGATGATCACCTTGTGGTGAAGCGTGTCTGGGTTGCGGTCGAAGCGAACCTTGGCGCCCGCGGCATACAGCGGCCCGATCTTTATGTCCTTCCAGCCCGCGTGACGGGACTCGAACAAGCCCTCGACCTTCACGCCCTCCTTCATGCGGTCCAAGATCGCCTTGAAGAGCTCGGGGTCAGTGAACGCGAAGGCGATGATCTTGATCGAAGACTTGGCCTTTTTGACAGCCTCGATCAGGCGGTTGCGAACTCCGTCCTCCGGCGCGAAGTAGACCTGGACCCTGGTGTAGCGATCGATCCGGATCCAGTCCTTGGAGGTGTTGCTCGGAGAGCGCGGCCCGAACTGCTTGTCGATAAACATCTCCTCGAACTCAATCGTGTAGAGGTCGCAGAGCTCCTCGCTCTTGAGGTAGAGCGTATGGTTGTCGGCTATGTAGATCCCGCCCGAGGACAGGTTGGTGCTCCCGGTCCAGACGATGTTCCCGTCGCTCAGGCCCCGATCGAGGATCATGAACTTGTTGTGCATGAGCGCCGTCCGCTCGTCGCCTTGGAGCGGGATCTGGGCGTCGCGGAGGATCTTGATCGCCTCTTCGTCGTCCTCTTCGCTGTCGTGGACCACCCGAATCTTGACGCCGCGCTGCTTGGCGGCCACGAGGGCTCGGGCGACGCGAGGAAGCTTGAACTCGAACACGGCCAGATCGATCCTGGCCTTGGCCGCGTCGATCAGGCGGATCACGTCGACCTCGACGCCGTCGGGATCGAACTCGACGGTCGGAGTGAAGCGAAGCTTGACCTTGCCGCTCCGCGACGAGTAGCGCGTGGGCTCCGGGCGAGGGTAGCGGAGATACTGGTGCTCCTTTTTGAGCACAAAGAGCGAAGTCTCGAGCTCGGCCTTGGTCGAGGTGATCGCGCGGGTCAGCGTCGCTTGACCCCGAGCCTCGGCGTCTCGGTCTTGGACCCGGGGCTTGCTCTCGAACATGAACTTGAGCGTTCCGTCCGGCTGAAGCGTGTAGCGAGCGACGCCTTCGAGGCCAGCGACGGAGTCGTAGTCCTCTTCGAGACCGTTCGCGTCGAGGGCTGCCTCGCCAAGCCACTTCGCTCCGCGACGGCCTGCTGCCCGGATCTTGCCCTTCATCGTGAACAGCGCGTCCTCACGCTTGATCGTGAGCTCGCCCTCGAGGGTTTGGACCTTGGGCGTGGCGCCCTTCTTGGATTCGTAGGTCCGCTGCCCAACGACGGTCCAGACGCCCTCATAGCCCGTCGCGTCGAGCTTGTAGCGGCTGTATTCCAGCTCGAGGCGCTTGATCTTGACCTTGAGCGCGTTCTTCTTCTTCTGGTACTCGGCTTCGGTCAGGCCAAAGGGTCGCTTCGGTTGCGCCCAGGCGGGGCTCGAGGCGCCCACCAGCAGGACCGCCAGCAAAATGGCGTGGGTCTTCATGTGTGTTTTGTCTCTTTGTTGGCGGACGGCTACGCAAGCTACAGGCCCAGTCCGTTCGCCAGCAAAAACTCTATCACAACAAGAACTTACGATTCCTCGCCAGGGTGCGTTCCACGATTGGCTGCCCATATCTGGGTCGAGCGAGGGACTCAATGGGTGATGGATGAAACGAACCGCCCAGGCGCGACTTGCCGCCGGCCGGCCTCGTAGGGCCTAATGCGGCGTGCGCCGAATCCGTCTCTATGTCCCGACCCTCACGCCCGGCCAGGTCGTCCTCGACGGCGAGGAGCACACGCACCTGGCGCGAGTGCTCCGCCTCAAGCCAGGCGCTCGGGTTGAGCTCTTCGACGGGGCTGGCCGCTCGTCCCTGGGTGAACTGACACGCGTCGAGCGACGCCAGAGCGAAGTCCTCGCCAGCGAAATCCTCGTCGAGCCCGAACCCACCTGGCTTCTGAGCGCGCTGGTCGCGACGCCCAAAGGGAAGCGAGCTCGACGGCTGGTCGAGGCCCTGACCGAGCTCGGAGTCGACGAGATCACGCCCCTGGTGACCGCACGCGGCGAGGAGCGTCCTCCCCGGGGTTCTGAGCTGACTCGCTGGACGATCGAAGCCTCCAAGCAATCTGGACGCAATCGCCTCCCCCGGATCGGCTCACCGACGTCGCTGCAGGACTTGCTTACGCGTCTTGAGGCCGGGGGCGCAATGGGTCTCCTCCCCGACACGACCTCTGCGCCGTGCCTGAGAGACGTCCTGCCCGAGGCTCCTCAGAGCCTGGTGTTCGTGATCGGCCCCGAAGGCGGCTTCACCCCAGAGGAGCGCGAGCAGCTCGCCCCGGCGCTGAATCCCGTCAGCTTGGGGCCCTCGATCCTTCGGATCGAAACCGCTGCGCAGGCTCTAGTCGGGGGGGTCCGAGCGCTCTGGCCTAGCTCTCAGTGCACTTAGGTCCTGCAGCCCGTCCGTTCCAAAGGCCAGACCGAATCGTAGTCGCAACGTCCAGGTCGGCTGACTACTCTCGGAGTCCAACCTTAGGAGGTGGCTCTGTGATCGGTGGAATCCTCGCTCTCATTGGACTTGTCATTGCTGCGATCGGTGGACTCTGGCTCTACGTGGAGGGGTTCAAGGAGAGCATTGTCTGGGGGCTTCTAATGCTCTTCGTCGGCCCGGTGTCGCTCGTGTTCGTCGCCATGCATTGGGATAAGGCTGGGAAGCCATTCCTGATCCACATTGGCGGCATCGTCCTCATGGTCCTGGGCATGATGCTAGGGGCTGAGTCGGGGCCGGTCGGCCCGTGAGTTAGGCGGGGAAGGAAGCTGCGCGGGTGTCGGGGAGGGATCTGCGCGCACCAGCCGGGATCGGTCGCTGGAGAGTCGGGGGTGTCTGCTGGGTGGCAGGCACCCCCAGCGTGTTGGTTTAGGGCTCCTCGTTTGGTCTCAGACCGCCACCGCGCGGGCCAGAGCGAGAGTACCCTCCGCGTACCTGGCGCCGCTGACCCCCCCTGGTAGGCTCCCCGCCCCGCTAGCGAGGTGCCCCATGATCGAGACCCTCTCCGCGCGCTTTCAGCGCGCCCTCCCCGGAGGTGTCGACTTCTGCTCGCTCCGCTACTCGAGCGAGCGGAGCGAATCGCTCGTCGTGCGTGACGACATTCTCCAACCGGTCTCGCTTGGCGAAGACGCGGGCGTCATGCTGACCGTGATCCACGGCGGCGGGCTCGGCTACGCGGCCACGAGCGACCTCTCTGAGGAAGGAATCGCCGAGGCGATCAAGCGCGCCCAGGCTTGGGCCGAGCGGAGCGCAGGTCGCTCGGTGATCGACTTCGAGCAGATCCCGCCCAGCCACCCCCAAGGCAGCTATCAAGGCCCCTGCGCGCAAGCCTGGGACTCGACCTCGCTCAACGACAAGATCGACCTCCTCCAGGGGCTGAGCAAGCAGCTCAAGATCAGCGACAAGATCGTGACCTGGGCCGCAGGCCTGGGGGTCGTCTGGAACGACACGTTCACGCTGACCAACGGCGGCGGGCGCCTCGAGCAGAGCTTTACCTACATTTTCCCGAGCCTGCGCGCAGTCGCCAACGAAGGCAGCGAGACTCAGAAGCGGACCTTTGGGGCTAACGCCTACTGCCAGCAGGGCGGGCTCGAAGTCCTCGAGACCCTCGCCTTTGGGGAGAGCGCGACCCAGATCGCGACCGAAGCCCTCCAGCTCCTCGACGCTCCTGATTGCCCGACAGGCGCTATGGACCTCCTCCTCGGCCCCGACCAAATGATCCTCCAGATCCACGAGTCGATCGGGCACCCGATCGAGCTCGACCGGATCCTGGGCGACGAGCGCAACTACGCCGGCACGAGCTTTGTGACCCTCGACATGTTCGGAACCTTCCAATACGGCTCCGAGCTGCTCAACGTCAGCTTCGACCCGACCCGCCCCGAGCAAATGGCGAGCTACGGCTTCGACGACGAAGGGGCCCCCGCGACCAAGGAGTTCGTGATCGAGAAGGGCAAGCTCCTCCGCCCGCTGGGCGGAGTCACGAGCCAGAAGCGAGCGAACATAGAGGGGACCGCCAACGCGCGGGCCTGCTCTTGGAACCGCCCCCCGATCGACCGAATGGCGAACCTCAACGTCGAGCCCGGCGAGTCCTCCTTCGACGACCTCGTCAAGGGGATCGAGCGTGGGGTTCTGATGGAGACCAACAGCTCCTGGTCGATCGACGACTCGCGCAACAAGTTTCAGTTCGGCTGCGAGATCGGCCGCGTGATCGAGGACGGCGCGGTCAAGGGCGTCGTCAAGAAGCCCAACTACCGCGGCGTCTCGCGCGACTTCTGGCGCAACCTGAAGGGAGTCGGCGATGCGTCGACTTACAAAGTCATGGGGACCCCCAACTGCGGCAAGGGTGAACCAAACCAAGTGATTCGAGTCGGGCACGCGAGCCCAACCTGCTTGTTCGGAGACGTCGAAGTCTTCGGCGGGGTCTAGGAGAGATCATGAGCGTCCAGACCTACTTCAACGAGCTCGCAGACCACGTGACCTCCCTCGTCTCCGACGAAGAAGTCGCCAACCTCTCGTTCGCCGCTGAGGACTCCGACTTCGTCCGCTTCAACCAGAGCAAGGTCCGCCAGGCGGGCTCGGTCCAGCAGCGAGAGCTCGGCCTCGACTTGATCAAGGGCAGCAAGCACTGCTCGGGCTCGCTGACCCTCGCGGGCGACTCGGAGCAGGATCGGGCCCGAGTCGCGAAGCTCGTGACCGACCTCCGCGAGCGGCGCGACCTCCTCCCCGACGACCCGCACCTCCTCTACGCAACCGAGCCCAACTCGAGCGAGTTGATCAAGACCGGCTCGCTCCCGAGCGGAGGAGACGCGATCGGGCAGATCCAAGAGGCGGGCCAGGACCGCGACTTGGTCGGAATCTACGCCGCCGGCTCGATCTACTCGGGCTTTGCGAACACCTTCGGTCAGCGCAACTGGCACCAGAGCGAGAACTACAACCTCGACTGGAGCTACTACCACGGCGGCGACAAGGCGACGAAGTCGAGCTACGCCGGCTTCGAGTGGGACCCAGCCGGCCTGGCGTCGAAAGCCGAGCGGGCGGCCAGCCAGCTCGAGGCCCTCGCGCGACCTGCAAGGAAAGTCGAGCGCGGCGACTATCGCGTCTACCTGACGCCCGCAGCGCTCCGCGAGATCATGGGAATGCTCTCCTGGGGCGGGTTTGGGCTCAAGTCGCACAAGACCAAAGAGTCCCCCCTGATCCAAATGGTCGAGGGCGACGCGCGCCTCGCGAGCAGCGTCACGATCCGTGAGCTGACCGGCGAGGGGATCGCGCCCAACTTCCAAGAGCAGGGCTTCTTGCGGCCCGACGCGGTGACCCTGATCGAAGGCGGCGCCTACAAGGACTGCCTGATCTCACCTCGCTCTGCCAAGGAATACGGCGTCGAGACCAACGGCGCGACGGCCTGGGAGTCCCCCGAGTCGATCGACATGGCCGGGGGCTCGCTCGTCGAAGCCGACGTGCTCAAGGAGATCGGGACGGGGATCTACGTCAGCAACCTCTGGTATCTCAACTGGAGCGACCGGAGCTCGTGCCGGACCACGGGCATGACCCGCTTCGCGACCTTCTGGGTCGAGGGCGGCGAGATCGTGGCTCCCCTAAACGTAATGCGCTTTGACGAGACCGCCTATCGAGTGCTCGGAAGCAACCTCGTCGGGCTGACCGCAGAGCGGGAGATGATCCTCGACGCCGGGAGCTACGGTCGCCGCGAGACGAGCAGCGCTCGTCTCCCGGGGGCGCTCGTGAACGACTTCAAATTCACCCTCTAACCGCCCTCCTTCCCGGCCTTCTTCTTCTTGGCTGCTCGCTCCTTCCGGAAGGCCGCGAGCGCAGTCAAGATCTTGGCTTGGATCGCGCGGGCCTGCTTGAGGACCCGCTCGGTGTCGACGGTCTGCATCGCGCGCGCCTTGACGATCACGCGACCGTCGACGATCACGGTCTCGACGTGTCCGCCCTTGATCGCGTAGACGAGGTGGGAGTAGACGTCGTAGAGCGGAGTCAGCTCCGGGGCGCGAAGATCGATCAAGACGACGTCGGCCCGCTTGCCGACTTCCAGCGAGCCGATCTGCGCCTCGAGCCCGAGCACCTTGGCGCCGCCCCGCGTCGCGAGCTCGAACACGAGCTTGGCCGGCATCGCCGCCGGGTCGCCAGCGTGGAGCTTGTGGATCTTGGCGCAGGTGTCCATTTCCTCGAACATGTCGAGGTTGTTGTTACCCGCCCCGCCGTCGGTTCCGAGGCCGACCGCAACGCCGGCGTCGAGCGTGGCCTGGAGGTCGAGGAGGCCGGACGCCCCCTTCATGTTGCTCTCGACGTTGTGGCTGATCCCGATTCCGTGCTCCGCGCAGGTCTTGCGCTGGGCCGGCGTCAGGGTGATCCCGTGGTGAAGGATCACGTTTGGGCCCAGGATCCCTTCGCGCTCGAGGACCTCGAACGAGGTTCCGCCAAAGCGCTCGCGAACCGCCGCGTCCTCCGCTGGGCTCTCGTTGGCGTGAATCTGAAACGGGACGCCAAGGCGCTTCGCCAGGGCTGCCGACGCGCGCACGGTCTCGACGTCAGTTGTGTAGAGCGCGTGAGGCGCGATCGAAGGGGTCACGCGAGGGTGGCCTTTCCAGCGCTTGACGAACGCCTCGACTCCGCGCAAGGCGTCCTTTGGGGACTTGTAGTCCGGGGCCGGGAACCCAATGATCGTCTGCCCAAGAACGGCGCGCAGCCCGATCTCGTCCGTCGCTCGAGCCATGTCGCCTTCGAAGTAGTACATGTCGGAGAAGGTCGTGGTCCCGCTCCGCGCCATTTCGATTCCGGCGAGGAGCGTGCCCCAGTAGCAGAACTCCGCGTCCACCGTCCGGGCCTCGGCGGGGAAGATGAAGTCGTTCAGCCACTCCATGAGCGGCATGTCGTCCGCCAGCCCACGGAACAGGACCATAGGCACGTGGCCGTGGGTATTGACCAGGCCCGGGATCACGAGCCGACCGGCTGCGTCGAGGGTCTCGCTCGCACTCGGGCGCGGTTCTCCGGCTTCGAGGACTGCCACGATCTCCCCGCCGCGAATCGCGATCGCTGCGCCCTTGAGCACGCGCCGCTCGGCGTCCATGGTCACGACCGTCCCGCCCTCGATCAGGAGCTCGACCTCCGCGGCCACGGCTACCGCCGCTCCCGGCGCTGGCGCGGGGCCGGCCTGACAGGCCGTCAGGAGCGCGAGCACCCCGAGCGCGAGGGGGACCGCCGAGGGCCGATTCCGAGTCAGGGTCATGAGGACTCCGTTCAGGGGGCATTCAGCCATGCCTCCCTCGGCCGGACCAGCCCCAGACCCGCGTTGACGCGAGGACGCCCAGGGTTCAAGGTGCCAGCACACCCAGGAGGCGACATGAGCGAGGAGACTGCGAGCGAGGGCGAGACCGTTGAGGAGGGCCCGACCTACACCGGTGCCTGGGAAATGGTCGACAGCTCAATGCCTTCGATTCGCCAGTTCCGCCAGTCCGTTCCCGGAGGCTGGCTGATCCTCTGCTCGACCGACGAGGGCTCCTCGACGACGTTCCTCCCAGACGCCGAGCGCGCTTGGCAGCCCCCGATCAAGCAGAGCCGCAAGAAGAGCGACTTCTTCGGCTAACCGCGACGAGGCGGAAGGAAGCGCGGGGCCCCCGCGGGGGGGAGCGCCTTACTGATCGAGCGCGCGATCTCGACCGTCATTAGCTTGGCGCGCTCGCGACGATCGAGCGACGGGTCGAAGCTCTCGGGCGCGATCGGCGCGTGATAGCGAACCACGACCTTGCGCGGCTTGGGGTAGCCGCCCACGGGCCAGGCCTTCCGCGCCCCCGAGATCGTGACAGGCACCACCGGGGCTCCGGCGCGCAGCGCGAGGCACGCGGCGCCGCTCTTGACCGCCTCGTTCAAGTCGAAGCCGCTCGAGCGCCGACCCTCGCAGAACACGCCCAGGATCCGGCCGTGGGCTAGGGTCGAGTAGGCGGTCTTGATCGCGGAGGGCTCCGGCTTCTGCGTATTGAGGGGGATCGCGTGATAGAGACGCATCACGTGCCCAGCGCCGGGCCACTCGAGCGCTTCGTCGAAGGCCAACCAGGAGACCCAACGTTGGGTCCCAAACGCGACGAGGAAGGGATCCGCGAAAGTCGGATGGTTGCTGACGAGGATCGCCGGACCCGTCTTGGGAATGTGGTGACGGTCTATGTGCTCGGCTCCGAGGTAGCCGCGGATCGCCCAACGCGTCACAGCTCTCCCCGCCTGCGCACTAAAGGGCGTCGGGAGTCCAGCAGGGGGATAACGGTGTCCAAAGGGTCGCTTCACGGAGGAGCGAATCTACTCGCTCAGGCCGCGACCGCCTCAGAAAACCACCGCCTGCCGCGCTGGGTCCAGGTCCGTACATGCCAGACCCGTACATGCCGAACGCCCCCGAATGGGGGCGCCGAGCCTGGTCTGGATGGTTTGGGCCTTCTAAAAGCCGAAGGAAGCGAAGAGCGCCTCGGCCTTGGCTGCGGCCTTGGTGTCTCCATACTTCTTCTTGAGCTTCTTCCTCAAGCCCATGAGCTGTGCCACCGGCTTGCGGTTGGCAGGGTGCATTGGGTTGATCCCCCCGTTGACGCTCTTGAGCGTCCCTGCGACGGCCTCCATTCGCTTGAGCAGCTTGCCCGCCTTGAGCTCCTTTTGGAACGCCTTGTCCTTCTTGAGCGCCTTCATGCGGGCTTTGGCCTTCTTGGCGATCTGGTGGCCCTTGAAGTTCCTCGCGGCCTCCACGTAGCCCATCATTGCCGCGAACGCGTCCTCGCTCTCGTTGGCCTCAGCGTCGGACAGAATCCCTTGGCCGTAGTTGGCGATCCGCTCGGCGAGGTAAGTCGCCTCGCCCCCGGTGTCGCCCGACTCGCCCTTGAGCTTCTCGAGCTTGACGAGCGCCTTGCCAAACCCAGCAGGGTTCTTGAGCCCGGCTGCGATCTTGTTCACCGCGGCGCTCTTGAACTCCTTGCCGCCGGCGATCCACGGGGGTGCCTTTGACATCAGCTCTGTGAGCTTGACCTTGAGCTCCGAGGGGTGACCCTCGCCGACGCACTTGCCCGTCCAGTCGAACAGATAGGCGTGGGGAATCCCCCTCGAGGTGTCGCCTGGAATGTTGCCACCCTGGGTGACCGTGTAGTTGATTTTCTGCTCCCGTGCGAGGGACATGACCTTCGATTTGAGGTCAGCTCCCTGACGGTGCTGTGCAATGAGGACGGTAACCGTTCAGGGCTATCTCAGCGTAATCGTGCCAATGGCTGACAGGAGTGCATAACAGAGCGAAAGCCGCTCAGGCGGCCTTCTGCGCTCCCGCCAGCGCGTCCGGAGGTAAGA
>JAESQQ010000470.1 GCA_016765095.1 Planctomycetota bacterium
ATGTACAGTCTTCTGTGTCCTGCATTCTTGCGGCACTTGCCGACATCAGCGATGTTGACGACAAGCTATCGCCGGCTCGCCTGCTGCTCCAGGGTTCGCGCCACGCCATGTCCTACGGCGGCACGGCTGACGAGCCCTTGAGGGAGTTCGCGTCCGTCGCCAAACGGGTCGGGGTGGTATTTGGCGAGGCGATTCCGCGTGTCGTCGTCGAAGCACACCGCGCAGCCCGCGCAGAGGTCGTCGCGACAATCGAAGGTCGTCGGACTCGACATCCGGTCGATCTTCTTGCGATCGCCGAGGAGGAACTTCTTGGTCACCCGCGCCGAGAGGTGATCCCAGGGGAGGATCTCGGCGTAGTCTCGCTGGCGAAGATACGTCTCGGGGTCGATCCCCATTTCGTTGAAGACCCGATACCAGAGCTCCAAGTCGAGGCGGTCCCGCCAGGACTCGAACCCGCCGCCGCGAGCTTCGACCTCGGCGATCACAGGCGCCAAGCGGCGATCTCCGCGTGTCAGCACGCCTTCGAGCCAGCTCGCCTCGGGGTCGTGGAACTTGCAACCGACGCCCTTTGAGCGGAGCTCGTGGGTCACGTACCACATTCGCCGGGTGGACTCCGCGTGGGTGATCTGCGAGTCCCACTGGAAGGGCGTCTGCGGCTTGGGGACCAGCGTCCCGATCGAGGCCATCACGTTGAAGCTGCGCTTGAACTCGCGGCCCAGCCCGCGACATTTGAGGACCAACTTGATGAGGCCGTCGAGGTCCTCCTGAGTCTCGGTCGGGAACCCGACCATGAAGTAGAGCTTGAGGCCCGTCCAACCGTTCCTGGAGACACGCTCGACGGTCTCGAGGATCTCCTCGTCTGAGATGTTCTTGTTGATCACGTCGCGCAGCCGCTGGGTGCCGGCCTCTGGCGCGATCGTGAAGCTCGTCCGGCGAACGCGGCGAATGTCGCGGATCACCTCGTCCGTCAGGCTGCCAGCCCGCAGAGAGGGGAGCGAGAGCGAGACCCGCTGGTCCTCGGTTTGAGCGAGGAGCTCCTTGGTCAGCGGATCGATCAGGGTGTAGTCGCCCGTGTCGAGGGACAGGAGCGAGACGTCCTCAAAGCCCGTCGAACCCAGCCCGCACTTGGCGAGGTCGAGGATCCGCTTGGGCGAGCGCTCGCGGAGAGGGCGATAGATCATGCCCGCCTGGCAGAACCGACAGCCGACGGTGCACCCACGCATGACCTCGACTCCGAGCCGATCGTGGACCGTGGTCGAGTAGGGAACGATCGCAGTCTCGGGGAAGTAGGCGGTCTCGAGGTCGTCGAGGACCGCCTTGAAGACCATCTCGGGGGCGCTGGGGTCCGTCGAGCGAACCGAGCGGATCGTGCCCTCGTCCGTGTAGTCGACTTCGTAGAGTGAGGGAACGTAGACGCCGGTCACGCCGGCCAGCGCGCGGTGAAGCGCCTCGCGAGGCGCACCTTCGTCGGCTCGCCAGGATTGGTAGACCGTCAGAATCTCCCAGAAGGCCTCCTCCCCGTCCCCGAGCAAGATCGCGTCATAGAAAGGCGCCACGGCCTCGGGCCCGAACGCACCGGGCCCCCCGCCCAGGATCAAGGGTTCCTCGCGTCCGCGCTCGGCAGTCCAGATTGGGATCCCGCCCAAGCGGAGGACCTTGACTATGTTGGCGTAGCTCAACTCGTGGGGAATCTGGATCCCGAGCACGTCGAGCTCCGCGAGGGGGATTCGATTCTCGAGGGTCGTCACCAACCGACCTTCACGCTCGAGGAGCTTGACGAGATCGTCAGCCGGGAGGAAGACTCGCTCCGCCGCGACCTCTGGGTTCTCGTTGAGCATGTGATAGAGAATGTGGAGTCCAGTGTTGGACATCCCAATCTCGTAGAGGTCTGGGTAAGCGAGGCCGACCGTGACCGCGACCTGAGCGAGGTCCTTCTTGACCGCGTTCAGTTCGTTGCCTAGGTACTGGCTGGGTCGCTCAACGAAAGCGAGGAGATCGTCCACGAGTCCTCCTGGGGGCTGGAGAGACGGCCTAGAAGGCTATCAGAGGTCCGAGAGCGGACGAATCCCAATCTCTCGGCCTAAGCGGGGTTGGGATACAATTCGCCCCCCTGGGAGAGCCCGTGGCCAAGAAAAAGACACCCAAGACTTCCTCCCCCGCTGGAAAAGCGAAGGCGGGCGCGAAGAAGAAGACAGCCAAGAGCTCAGCCACCAAGCGGCCGAGCAAGAAGACTGCCAAGAAGGCCACCGCCAAGAAGACCGCCAAGAAGACTGCCAAGAAGACCACCGCCAAGAAGACCACCGCCAAGAAGACCACCGCCAAGAAGGCCACCGCCAAGAAGACCACCGCCAAGAAGACCACCGCCAAGAAGGCCAACGCCAAGAAGGCCACCGTCAAGAAGAAGGCCAACGCCACGATCACGGCTAGCCAACCTGAGGAGGACCCCGGCAACGGCAAAGTCGACGCCGCCAAGCTGGCTGCTGTCCTCGAGGTGATCCTCCCTCAGAGCTCCTCCACTCGCGCGGCCGCCTCTGCGGCGGCGTCGGTGTGGGCGATCTCGTCAGAGAAGACACAGGACGTGCGCGCGGCGATTCGGGTCCGCGATTCCCTCGCAGAGGACATCGTGCGCGAAGAACTGGCCGAGTTCGCAGAGGAGGAAGCCCCCTCGTCGCCCCAGGGCCACCGACGCATGAGCCGGGATCCCTATCGCTTCTTTCGTGACGAGTTGGCTCGAGACGAGCTGCAATCCGAAGATCTCGTCGCCGGCTGGCGCTACCAAGGCCAGCGACTGCGCCACGAGCTCCAGCGCGGACTCACCAACGACCAGATCACCGAGATCGAGCGCGAGCTCGGCTACGACCTGCCACCCTCCTACCGGGACTTCATTCTCGAGTGGAGCTGCGGCGAACTCTTCACGCGCCCTGAGGGCGGCTATCGCCTCCTCCCGCCCGCCGATCTGCTCGGTGAGACGCGAGGCCGTCTCGGCAACCAAATGCACTCCCGCCTGCTTCCGATCGTCGACCTCGGCTCTGCGGACTACCTCTGCCTCGACACCTCACAGCAGAAGCGCGGCGGGGAGTTCACCGTCTATTGGTGGCACTGCGGAGACGGCGAGCGCCGCGTCGCGGACACCTTCGGCCGCTGGTTGAAGCGACTCGTCGAAGCTCAAGGCGAGCCCTTCTGGTGGGCCGTCGGAGCTCAGTGAGCGTCTGAGCGCCTCACCAAGCTGGGAGGAGCTGAGCGCGTCCCTCGCGCTGCGACCCGCCCGCAAGATTCGGTTCCCAGGGCTTCGCCGGGCGAGCGTCCTCGTCCCCCTCTTTCGAGACGACCAGGGGGACCTCCACGCCCTCTTCACTCGTCGCCCAGCGAGCCTTCGCCACCACGCCGGCCAAGTCTCTTTCCCCGGCGGTCGCCTCGAACCCGACGAGCAGCCCTGGGAGGGAGCCCTGCGCGAGGCCGAAGAGGAGCTTGGGATCCCCCCCGACCAAGTCAGCCGACTAGGGGCCCTGAGCGAAATCCCGATTCACGCCTCGGGTCACAGAATGCTCCCCTTCGTGGGCAGAATCCCTCCCGACCTCGAGCTCCGTCCCAACCCCGCAGAAGTCGATCGCGCCTTCAGCGTCCCCCTCCGGGCCCTCGTCGATCCCAGCGCGACCCGATACACCCGACGCCCTCGCCTGTTCCAAGGGACGAGCTACTCGATCCCCTACTTCGAATGGGAAGACGAGCTGATCTGGGGGGCAACGGGCGGCGTCGTCGTCGAGTTGCTGGAAGTCTGCGGCCTGGCTGACGCCCTGAAAGCTGCGCTCAAGGCCGGTCAGGGATAGCCGCCCGCCCGGCCAGGTCGGGCAGAACATTTGCCCGCCTGCGAAGGCCTCCCTGCCCCATTATTGCCGGCTCACCCAAGAGGGGTCAGTAGGAAGGGGTCACTCTTCCTCGGCCGAACCGACGTTCGAGGACTTAGGGGCCCAACTCGAATGGATCGCAGGTTGTGTAAGAGCCAGACATAAGTTCTGTGAAATCCTGGGGGGGCTGACCCCCCGCCCATGCGCCCCCAGGTGGGCTCCAAGACCTCGGAGTGTGTCGCTCCGAGGTCGGAGTTTTTCCGGAGAGTTCGCAGACGAGAGATCACCCTCTACGATCTCGCCATGGCGCAAGAAACCGAGTTGGCAAGGGGCCCCACCCCGTCCTCCGCCCCCGAGTGGCAAGTCCACGTGATTCCGATCGAAGGAATGACGTGCGCCTCGTGTGTCGGCAAGGTCGAGCGTGCGCTGGCCAGTGTGCCTGGCGTGCGTGAGGTGTCCGTCAGTCTCCCGCTGATGCAAGTCCAACTCGAGGCCGCCGAGATCCCGCCCGGCAGCCTCGCGACGGCCATAGCCAAGGCCGGATTCCGCGCCTTGGAAGAAGCCCCGGCGGACGAAGGGGCCCTCCTGGCACGCGAGGCGGCGGCCCTCGCTCGGCGAGACGAGGAGCGTCTCCGCGCTGGCCGGGTTGGC
>JAESQQ010000471.1 GCA_016765095.1 Planctomycetota bacterium
CGCGTCGCCCCTGCGGCCCGCCAATCCCTCCAAGCCGAAGGCTTCACGGCCCTGTTCAGCCTCAGCGAGGGCCCAATCGACCTAGAGACGTCACTCGGCGAAGCCCCCCGGCTCTTAGCGCAGCTCGGCGAGAGCCTCGGCCGCCTTGCCCTGGGCCTACGCCCGCGCTGAGAGCGCGGCACGTGACCCGCAGATCCAGCCGCTACAGCTTGCGGAGCAGGACCATGGTGATGTCGTCGGTCACTTCCCGCTTGCCCCGATGGCGACCGAGGTCGACGATAATCTCGTCCATGATCGTCTGGGGGGTTTCGCCTCCCAGTCGGTCGACCAGTGCCAACAAGCGCTCGAGCTCGTACTCGTTGTCCTCCATGTCCATGGCCTCGGTCACGCCGTCGGTGTAGGTCACCAGGGTGTCGCCAGGGAAGAGTTGCATCTCCGAGTTCTGAGTCGGCCCGCCGGTCGTGGTCGAGATTCCGAGCGGGCTTCCACCTGAGGTGATCGCCTCCGCTTTCCGCGTCGCAGCGCGCCAAATGATGATGTTCTCGTGCCCCGCGGCCGCGTAGCGGACGACGCTTCGTCGGGCGTCGTAGTTCATGAGCAACATCGTCATGAACTTGCCAGGCTCCAACTCACCGCAGAGGGTGTGGTTGAGGTATCCCAAAAGCTGGCTCGGATCGTCCATTCCGTACGCTGAGAGCATCGAGCGCAGGAAGCAGCGGGCCATCACGGCCACGATCCCAGCCCCCAGGCCCTTGCCCGAGACGTCACCGACGACCATCGAAATGACCTGACCCGGAGCGTCGTCGTCCTCGACGAAGTCGTAGTAGTCGCCACCCACCTCACGGGCAGGCTCCATGTAGCCGCAGATCTCGACCCCCTGAATCGCGGGGACAGTCTCTGGGCAGAGGTCCTGTTGCATCTTCGCGGCGAGCGCGAGTTCGCTCTCCATCCGCTGCTGGCCCGCGACTTGGGTGTAGAGGATCGCGTTCTTGAGGCCGATCGCCGCTTGGCCGGCGAGCGCCTCGAACAACTCGACGTCGCTGTCGCCGAACTCGCGATTGCTCATCTTCGAGTCGACGTAGATCAGCCCGAGGATCTTCCCCTTCTCAACGAGGGGCGCGACCATGACCGAGCTCAGCTCCATTTGCATCATGCTGACCGAGGGATCCGAGCCCCCCATGCTGGCCTGAATGTCGTTGAGCACGACTGGTTTCTTCGTCTCGAGCGCCTTCTTGGTGACCGTCGTCGAGAAGAAGAACTGCGACTCGTCCAGCTTGCGCTTCTTTCGCTTGTCTCCGTCCTTCTTGTTCCAAGTCAGCCCGATCTTGAACTTCGGCTCGGGGTTTCCCTCCTCGATCAGCATCAGGAACCCGCGATCGGCGCGCGTCACCTCGAGAACCTTCTCGATCACCAACTCGAGCAAGTCGTCCAGCACGAGGGTCGAGCTGATCGTTCGTCCCACGTCGAGCAGGCGCTCGAAGTTCTGCTGGAGCTTGAGGCTGTCTGCTCCGCCGTTCCCGCCGGTGGCCCCAGCCTCCGGCCCTTCGATCGCACGAACCGCCAACTCGGCCGTGATTCGCGCGCACTCGAGCTGGTCGGGCCCGAACGAGTGCGTCACCGAGCTAGAGTCGAGGTATGCGATCCCGCCAACCTGACCCATGCCGGACTGGGCGCCCCCGAACAAGAGCGGGACACAGAGGATCGACTTGGCCTGGAGGTTCCCGACGCTGCCGCTCGTGTCTTGGGCCTGGCTCGTGTCAGCGATCAAGACCGGATCCCCCGTCGAGACAACCTGCTTAATGATCGAACGCGAGTAGCCCGACTCGCGTTGAATCGTCTGTTGGTCCATGTGAAGACCACACTTGAAGCGCAGCTTGCGCCCATCCTCGATCATCATCAGGAACCCACGCTCGGCCCCTGTCGAGGCCGCCATGCCGTCCATGATTCGCTGGTGGAGGACCTCGGGCGCCGCCGGCGTCATGAGGAGCTGGAGAGCCCTCAGCGCCTGAGGATCGAGCCGTCCCCCAGACTCACCGCCACCCGAAGGCACCTCTGCGCTTCGGATCGCGTAGTCGAGCTTGTGGCTAATCTCTGAAAGCAGCCGGTACTCGAACTGGTCGAGCATTAATTCTTCTGGCGCTCGATCAGGGGGAAGTCGTCGTTGTCCCCGTAGATCAGGATCGACTGCGGGCGGTTGAGGAGACGCGACTCGTCCTCAACCCGGGTCCGAATGTACTCAAGCAGCGGGCGCAGCTCGAGAATCTCCCAGCCCGGACGCCTCTCCTTGTTCGTCTCGACGCGCCGGTTGCGGAGGTTTCCGCCCTTGAGGAAGTGGTGAGCGAAGGCCCCCCGCTTCTGAGGAATGACGTCGAGGAGAGAGTCGTTGAAACGTCCCGTAACGACGATTGTCCGACCTGGGACGCGCGAGAGGCGTCGAATGAACTGGTCGGTCAACTGCGGGGCCCGGCCGCGTCCCTTGCCGTTGTCCGCCTTGTCGTCGTCCGCCTTGTCGTCGTCCGCCTTATCGCCCTTAGGCGCTTGCGCCAGGACGGTGGTTGGAGCGATTCGACTCCGGGAGATCATTCGGCGGCGGTCGGAGGGGCGAGGCCCGCTGGGGCCCTCGGGGACAATGCGTCGCTTGCTGGGAGGGCGCGGCCCAAACGGGTTCCGCGGACCCCACTCCGGCTCGGGCGGATCGACCTGCTCGGCTTCTCCACCAGGCGTCTTGTCGGGGGTCCCACCCGGCGTGTTGTCGGGCGTCCCACCCGGCGTATTGTCGGGCGTCTCACCCGGCGTCTTGTCGGGTATCTCGCCCGGCGTCTTGTCGGGTGTCTCGCCCGGCGTCTTGTCGGGTGTCTCACCCGGCGTCTTGTCGGGTGTCTCACCCGGCGTCTTCTCGGGTGGCGTGATCTCGATGATCCTGCCTCCACCGATCGCACCCGGAGCCGGGCCGGCGGCTGGGTTCCAGCCTTCGGCGACGTCGCCCGCGTGGCTCGGCGCGTAGCGGAGCCCGGTGTAGTGCCCGGGGAAGGCGCAGTCCAACACGAGGAACACCTCGCGACTCTGAAGGTGACGGTGATCGTCCCGGCTCGAGCCCTCGACGTTGAGCGTCTTCTCGATCCACTGGAAGGAGATCGCAGTCCGCTCGAGGTGTTCGAGGACCTTCTGGGTCCGCTCCTGGCCTTCGTTCTCCTTCATGATCACCTCGAGGGTCTCGAGGTCTGCGTCATAAGGGAGGAGGTACTTCTTGAGCTTGTCGCCCGGCTGAGTCGGGTCGTCGACGACGAGCGTCTCAAGGTTCAAGTAACTAAACACGGGATCGACTCGGCGAGCCTTCGCCAGCCAGCGAATCGCGGCTTTGAGTTGAATCCGGTTCGCCGCTGGGCCACTCAAGACCTTGACGAAGCCGCGGTTGAAGCCCCCGTCGTTGACGAGGAACTCCTCAATGTCCTTAGCGTCGGACTCCGCGTAGGGCCGAATCCCAAAATCGAGAGTCGGCTCACCGTAGCTGTCGCGAAGATTCGCGAGCAGGAGCTCGTTGTCCGACCGCTCGCCGTAGGTCTTCTTGAGGCGATCACGGACGGCGGGGGTGCGCGCCAAAGCCGCTACCGCCCCGTCACGGGCCAACTTCGTCAGAACCCGCTGAGCCTTCGCTCCATACCGGCTGACGCCCGCCACCATGGCCGTTCGACGGGCCACGACGCTCGCGTTGATCTTCTCTTCAAAGCCGCTGTCGTCGATCTCGCCTTTGAAGGCTGCCGGGGACCAGAGGTCGAGGAGCAAATCGTGCTCGACCTCGAGCCACGTCTGGGGACGAACGTAAGTCCGCGCATTGTCGATCTGACCGTCGGTGCGGAAGAAGCGCATCAGGAGGATCCCGAACCCGCCCAGCCAACCGCGCTCGGTCGCCTTGAGGGCCTTGGTGCGCTGCCGACGATAGGTATAGGTCCATACCTGGGCGCCCGAGCGGACGTCGTAGATTTCGACGACTAGCTCGACGTCGGTCCGGTAGTTCTCTGAGCGGAAGCCGGGCGCGAAGTTTGGGAACCAAAACAAGAAGGTCAGCCCGGCGTCAGCGACGTAGCTGCCAAAGCTCGAGATCCCAGCGTAGCTGACCTTGTTACGTCGCAGGCGCGAGACCATCAGGAGGTCGGCTCCACGAGCATCCGCCTGGCGAAGCGCTTTGTTGCGCGGGCTTGCGGCGTCGTCCAAGGCTGACATGTCGGATATCTGGGCGTCGGTCAGTTTGAGTTTCTCAGCCTCTTCGAACATCCCGAATTGATCGAGGAGCGCCACGATCCGATCCTGATAGCCCTCTGGGCGGATCCCGAAGTTCTGACCCGGGAGCTCGTCGATCTCCTTGCTGCGAGCGGAGAGCTGACCCTTGGTCAGGTCGCTCCCTTTCTTCTTTGTCCGCTTCTGCGGGCCGCCGACTTCGGGCAGCCGATCACCCTCGATCACGACGGTCCGGGCGACCTCCTCGGCGAGGTCGAAGCGCCCTGGCGGGACGATCACGGTCAACACGTATTGGCGATCCGCGGTCAAGACCGCGAACAGGTGGGCCTCGTGCCCACTCCGAAGGTCCGCGCGGGCCACGATCGCTGGGAAGCCCGAGATCTCGGTCCAGGCCGAGTGGGTAACCCGCTCGACCAAGGTGCCCTCACCAAGCTCTTGCGAGGTGAGCCGATCCAAGAGTGTCTCGCCCAAGTCGAGCGGCAAGTCCTCCCCGGTCAGGAACTCAGAGATCGGGCGGTAGAAAGCGTTCGCGGTCGCAGTCTCGTCCGCAGCGCGATAGGCGCCGACCAGAGTTCCGCTGACTTCTGGCTCAATCAAGGTCCAGCCCCGAGGTCCCTTGAAGGTGAACGTCGAGGTCTTGATCTCGGCGATCGCGGCCGGGTTAGCCTCGGCGACAGCGGCTCCCCCACTAACCCCATCGGAGTCGCCCTCTGGCGGGCAGTGCGTGACTTGGCGCTTGAGGAGCGCCGCCAACCGACGGTCGCGAATCCCCCCTCGGGAGGCGCTCTTCTTGGGCTCCTCAGGCTCCGTTTCGCTCGGAATCCCCGTTTCGCTCGGAGTCCCCATTTCGCTTGGAGTTCCCGAGTCGCTTGGAGTCCCCGAGTCGCTTGGAGTCCCCGAGTCGCTTGGAGTCCCCGAGTCGCTTGGAGTCCCCGAGTCGCTTGGAGTCCCCGAGTCGCTCGGGTCGCCTGGAGTCTCCGGCTGCTCACCAGCAGCAGCAGCGTCGGCGACCGCGCTCGTGAAACCATCTCGAAGGACCGTCAGAATGGCGATCTCCTCCTCCGGCGAATCACGATCTTGAGGCCACCCCTCAGCTTGCCGCAGCTTGGCAATGTCCTTGGTCGCTATAATCGGCATCGGGTTCTTGAGGTCGGTGTCCGAGCGGTCTTGGTCCTGCCCAAACTCAATCAAGAGCGGTGCGACCGCGATCGTAAAGGGATAGCGACGAGGCTTTTCGAGGATCGGCTGGAGGCCCTTGGCCTGCGCGAGGTCCGCCTTGACGCCACCAACTTGCTCTTCGTCGAGAGGGATCAAGCTCTCGCTCGCCTCGCCCTCGGCGGTCCCGCCGTCAGAAGAACACCCACCCGCGAAGGTCAAGAGTGCCACGGTCAGGCCAAGCGCAAATGCGAAACGTGGGGTGATCAACACGACCCCCTCCTGCTCCAGAGTCTAGGAGCCAAAGAATGGCTCGAGCCCTGTATTGAAGCTCTCATGGCTCAGTCGCCCTTCTCGGCTCTACGCACGCAGCGAAAGCCAAGGTTGACACGTCGATTGCCGGGCAGCGCCCGGTTGCGACGGGTCGTTCGGAAGGCCACCGAACGGTAGTCCGAGAAGGCTCCGCCGCGGATCACGCGGTAGAGGTTGCCGAAGCTGGTATCGACGCTTCGATCCCCCTCTTTGCCTCCGTCGTCCTTGTAAACGTCGTAGTAGGAGTCAGTCCACTCCTCGACACTGCCCGCGAGGTCGAAGATCCCAAGGGCGTTGACGCCCTCCGGCTTCGAGCCCGTGACGGTCAGATCCTCAGGGAACCACTCGTCGTGGTTGCGGGCGCTGGCGACGACGGCTCGATTGAAGGCGTTGCCCCAAGGGAAGAGGAGCTTCTTGCCCGTGGCTTGTCCGCCCTTGACCTCGGCCGACGCGATCGCCTCCCACTCGCCCTCGCTCGGGAGGCGCTTACCGGCCCAGCGGGCGAAGGCGTAGGCGTCATACCAAGTCACGTTGACTATCGGCTTGTCACCCGAGACGTTCGCCCTCCACTTGACGATCTTGTTTCCCTTGCCGTCCAGCCTGGGGTTACCCGCGTCGTCGAGGTCGAACTCCACAAACGAGGCGTGGGCGTGACCGAAGTCGGACTGATAGGACTGCTCTTGGGGGTGGCAAATGCCCTTGACGGGCAGGTGCGGTCGGCAAGCCCAGTCAGGACCGAGGCCGTTGCGAAGGCCCTTGGTCGTTTGCAGGAAGCTCTTGTAGTCGCGGACCGTAACCTCGGTCCGATCCACGACCAGACGAGAGACCTTCGCCGTATGGGTCGGAACCTCGTTCGGGTAGCCGCTACCCGCGTCTCCGATCGAGTAATCCCCCGCAGGGAAGGCCACATAGGCGTTGCCTCGGAGCAAGAGCAAGTTCGGGTCGAACTCAGTCCGCAGATCGCGGAGCCGATCCTGGAGACTTCGGCCGTCGGGAACGAACCGCTCCTCGAGTTTCCCGGTCTCCGAGTTCCTGACTTCTTCGACTTTCTGTAGGCCGGAGAGCTTGATCGCGAGCTGCTCGAGGCCAGAGAGCTGCTCGCAAAGAGCCGCAGCCTCGACGAACCGGCGCTGCTTCCAAGCGAGGTCGGTGATCCGTTTCTCCATGACGCCAAAGCGCTCGAGGATCTTGGCCTCGATATCCCCTCTCGCCTGGTCGAGCTGATTCGTGGCGTCCTTCAGGGCAACTTCGTCGCCGCTGCCAACGAGCTGATTGAGCGCGCGTCGCTCCTGGGCCACGTTCTCGAGCGCGGTCTTGAACTGAAATCCGAACTCGCCCTTCTCATTGGGAACGTAGGTCCCCACATTGACGGTCGCGAGTCCCGTGTTCGCAATGTTCTGGCGCAGGGCTATGACACCTTCAGCTCGACCCGCCTCGAGGACTTCGATCACCTCGAGCTTTCGGTTTTGGCTCGAAGCCTCCTTCAAGGAGCGGAAGCTCTTGAGCATTCGCTCGTAGGGCAGATACGCCACCTTGTTCTTGTGCGCCTCTCGCAGGGCCTCTGCCAAGCGAAGCTCTGCCACGTAGAGCAGGGTCCGCGGCGCGCGATCCTTGATCTCAGCCAGCTTCGCCTCGGCCTCGTCGCCAACGGAGAGCGCGACTTCCCACTTCTGCTTGGCGTCGACCTCGAGCGTGGCTGGGAACTGGCGGAGGAATGAGTCGTAGAGCTGAGTCGCGCGACCGTAGTAGCCCCAGGTATCGAGCAGGCGTGTGTCCTTGAGGCCTGAGTTGATCGAGAGGAAAACCGCACGGCCCGCGGTTTCCAACTCCTCGACGATCTTTGCCTTCTGATCCGCGCAGTACGCCCCCTGGCCAGCGTCGCCATAGCTGTTCTGCGAGTCATTTTCGAACAAGAACACGAGCTGGAGGGCCTTCCGCGCGAAGCCCTTCGGCTCGGCTTGAAGGTCTTGCGGATCGACCACCTTGCGACCTGAGAGCTTGCCCAAACCACCCAAGAGCGCGGCTCGAGCTGCGCCTGAGGTGTCGTTGAATTCGGACGCCTCCTTGACCCTCTCCTCAAGCTGGGCCGTGAGCAGAACGATCTCGGCGCTCAGCACGGCTCGCTCCTTCGTGATCTTGGCCTTGGCCTCCGTGACCGCCTTGTCTCGCTCAGCCCGCTTAGCCGCGGCGGCTTGGCGAAGCTCCTTGAGCTTCGCGTCGTAGCCGCCGATCTGATACGCGTTCAGGTCGACGCCGTTCTCTTGGATCGTGACCCCGTCGTCGTCCTTGAGAATGTTGTTCTCGGTGTCGAGTGTTCCCTTGAGATCGTCGATCGCGGCCTTGGTCTGCCCAAACCTCTTCTCGCTGATCGCGAGCCGAATCGCGGCGGCCTTGGTGGTGTAGGCCTTATTGAGGCCCGTAATCGCGGTCTGGTATTCGATTTGCCGGTTGTCCTTACGAGTCTGCGCCGCCTCGGCCGCGTTCTGGGACTGAATCCTCGAGGCGCCGATCGCAATGAAGACCAGGAAGAGCGCGGCCACGGCAAACACGCCGAGGAAGGTGTTCCGGCTCGCCGAACTCTCGCCGAAGGGCACGTCGATTCCCCGCCTCTTCTTGATGACGACGCCTTTCTCGACCTTAATCAGGTCGTCGAGGACTTCCTTGAGGGTCGCGTAGCGCTTCTCAGGGCGCTTGGCCATCATGTTGCGGATCACGTTGCTGAGGCCCTCGCTGAGGCCCTCCTTGACCTCGTTCGGCTCGCGAGGTGGGCTCTTCATGTGCTGGAGGAGAATCGTCGGCTGCGTATCGCCCTCGAAGGGCTTCTCGCCGGTCGCCATGAAATAGCCCGTCGCGCCCAACGAATAGACGTCCGCGCGGATCGTGACTTCGACTTCTGCCTCGCCCGAGCACTGCTCCGGCGACATGTAGTGCGGCGTTCCGACGAGGAACCCGGCTTGGGTCAGCTCGCTCTGGCCGTCGTCCTTCTTGGCGACACCGAAGTCCGCGATCTTGACGCGACCGTCGGTCGCGATCATGAGGTTGTCGGGCTTGATATCGCGGTGAATGATCTGCTTTTCGTGGGCCGCGCCGAGGGCGTAGCAGGCGGCCTTCATGATGCGAATGACCTCCTTTTCCTCGAGCAGCTTCTTCTCGTGGAGGATGTCGCGGACGCTCTCGCCCTCGACGTATTCCATCACGATGTAGTTGATCTCCTTGGAGATCTTGTATTCGATCACCTGAATGATCCCGGGGTGATCGACGGACTGCGCGAGCTCGGCCTCGAGCCGGAACCGCTCGACGTCCTCTTGGGCGACGTCTGAGGTGAGCACCTTGACCGCGACGATGTCGCCGTCCTTCATTCCGCTCTCAGCCACGTTGGAGCGGGCGCTGTAGACGGCACCCATGCCGCCCTGACCAAGCTTCTTCATGAGCTTGAAGCGATCGCCGATCGCCTTTTGCAGCTTCTCGACGTGCTCGGTTCCCTCTTCCTTAATGAATCGGTCGAGCTCGTCAATGATCTCGAAAGCGTCTTGGTGCCGATCCTCAGGCTTCTTGGCCATCATTTTGAGGATGATCTTGGCGACGGTCACCGAGACGTCGGGGTTGTATTCACGCGGCGAGATCGGGACCTCGTCGATGTGCTTCTGCATGATCTCCATCACCGTCTTTCCGGTGAAGGGGCGCTTGCCCGTGATCATGGCGTAGAACGTCGCGCCAAGACTGTAGAGGTCGCAGCGAGAGTCGGTCGGCTTGCCCTGACACTGCTCCGGCGACATGTAGGCCGGCGTTCCGAGGATCTGGCCGACCTTGGTCAGCTCGGCGTCAGCGCTCGCCGCGCGCGCCAGGCCGAAGTCGGCGATCTTGACCGCTCCCTTGCGAGTCAACATGATGTTGTCCGGCTTGATGTCGCGATGAACGATTCCGTTCTTGTGGGCCTGCGAGAGGCCGAGGCAGCACTCCTTGATGATCCGAACCGCCTCCATTTGGGCGAGGACCTTGACCTCCTTCATGCGCTCGTCGAGGCCGTAGCCGTCCACGAACTCCATTTCAATGAAGTGAACGCCGTTCTCCTCGCCGACGTTGAACACGTTGACGACGTTGACGTGCTGAATGACGGCAGCAGCCTGAGCCTCGCGCTGGAAACGGGCGATCAACTGACGAGAGTTGGTCAAGTGAGCCGGAATCACCTTGATGACCGACTGGCGCTTGAGGCGGGTGTGCTCGGCTAGGAACACGGCACCCATGCCACCCTCGCCGATCTTCTTCACGATCCGACAGCCGCCGATGACCTTGCCTACGAGGGGGTGGCTGTAGGCGTCGTCCTCGTCCTTCTTCTTCTTCTTTTTCTTCTTCTTCTTTTTCTTCTTCTTGCTCTTGGTGCTCTTGGACCCCGAGTCGGCCTCGGTCTGTGAACCAGTCGAGCCAGCGGAGCCCGCCTCGGTACCGGAGCCTACCTCGGTCGAGGAGCCAACCCGGGCCCCGACGTCCATGAAGGTCCCGTCCTCTTTGCGCTTCTTGTATTCGCTCTGAGTGCCAAGGCTAGAGCTCGTGGTCTCCTCGCCGAGACCTGGCATTCCTATGTCGAGGAAGGTGTTGCCTCCTGCGTCGGCCTCCTCCATGAAGCCGTCGGCCTTGCCTGAGGTGAAGCCGGGGTCGGTATCGAGGTCCATGAAAGTCCGAGGCGCGAGGTCCTCGACGTCGTCGTCTTCGTCTTCGTCGTCGTCGCCGCCGACCTCCATGAAAGTCCGAGCAGCCCGCGGATCGTCTTCTTCTTCCTCGTCGTCGTCGTCGTCCCCCATGTCCATGAAGGTCCGCGCCGCGCGGAAGTCACCGTCTTCCTCGTCCTCGTCCTCGTCGTCGTCGTCGTCCCCCATGTCCATGAAGGTCCGCGCCGCGCGGAAGTCACCGTCTTCCTCGTC
>JAESQQ010000472.1 GCA_016765095.1 Planctomycetota bacterium
GACAAAGTCGAGGTGAAGGTGATCGGCTCTGAACAGGTCGCCCTGCGTCTCTCGCGTCCCCAGCATCGGCCACTCCTACGCGCGATGGTAGGAAGCACCGCCGACCATTTTCGGCCAGGCCTCTAGGCTCTCTAGGCTTACGCAGAACTGCTCCCGGAACAGATCACCGTCAGCGAGTCGGTCCCAGCGCTGCTTGGCGCCCTTCACGCTCGCGTATTCGAGCATTTCGGCAAGCGCCGAGAACGTGAATGCAGCCCGCCAGATAGGCTCCGGGTCGCATGGGCCCTGGGCGAGAACGCGCCCACAGGGAGTGCTCTCGCCTGCCTCGACGCGATCACGGGCGACCGACCTCCGCTCTAGGCGAGGACGGCCTTGGCGCGCGAGCGTTCGTAGGCAGAGAGAGCCTGCGCGCGGAGGGCTGGGCTCTGCTCCATGCGACCAAGGCCAAGCCTGACGGCCTTCCTTCCGACCGGCCCTCCTCGACGGGCGACCGCTCCCTCCCGCGCGAGCACGCGGACGATCTCCGCGTCTGAGCAGCGCCCGACCTTGCTCAAGGTGTAGATCCGACCGAGGACGGCCAGTTCCTTGGGGTTCGGCTGAAGGCGTCCCTTCACGGCGCGATACCCGAAGGGCGCGGGGCCGAGGTAGTTCCTTGTGGCGGCCTCGCGGCTGGCTTCGACTGCGTTTCGCTCGGCTCCCTCGACGAGCTGCTCCAGGGCGTGGGCGTAGTAACTCCCGCCTGCGATCCAGTTGGGGTCGAGAGCCTCGGGGCTGTCCTCCGCTCCCGAGAAGGCGACCTCCTCCTCGACCAGAACGAGGTTGACCTGGCGACCCGCGAGCCAGGCCAGGAGGGCGACGGCCTCCGAGGCGTTGCCCCAGATTCGGTCTCCAGTCAGGGAGACGAGGGTCAATCGCCAAGGCTCGAACCCGCTGGCCTGATCGACCGAGGCGGCCAGGTTGACCCCGCAAGGTCGGACCCTCAGCGGGACCTCGACGGATTCCTCCTCGTGAAACTCTTGGACGACCTCGACCCCCCAACGGGCGCAGTAGTCACGGCAGGCGCGCTGTTGATTCGGGAAGGCGAGCCAGTCGCGGACGGCCCTCCCTTCGGCGGGGTTTCGGAGGTAAATCCAGGCCAGCGGGGTAGCGTTTCCCATTACCTGATCTTAGCGTCCATGGGCGACACAATGATCCAGATTTGGCACCGACCGGTTCGCTGCCTGGGCCGATTACCCCCTCTTAGCGCCGGGACGCTCTGCCTTGGAATCGACTCTTGGAGATCGTGACTCTGTTCCGCCTCTTCGAGATTGTGTAGCGGGTTTTAGGCCACCCCTGCTGAAAGGCGGACGGGATACTCTGAGTGATTCTCTTTCCGACGTAGGTGCACTCGTAGACGCGGAAGCCCCCAAACGCCCCGCAGTCCTTCCACTTGGAGAACTCCATGTCTTCCTGGATAGCCGAAACAGCGCTGCTGACTTCCTTGTCCGTGAAGCCGTGGAAGCGGAGTTGGTAGTGGTCGCGGGCGGTGCGGGACCTGATCTTCTTGCGAGGCGTCTTTGGGGTCACGACTTGGTCGCTCAACGACCTGGCAGGGCGGAAGCCCAGGCTGTAGCGGCGGTCGCCCGGCACGTAACAGTTGCGGAGGGCCGAGCGGCAGCCGGGCGCCGAGTTGCGCCAACTGCCGCCGCGGATGACGCGCAAGGACGCGCCGGCGCCACCGCCCCAAGCCGGCCAGCCCGTGTCGGGGGCGCCCTGGTAGTTGTCATGCCAAGCGTCCTGGCACCACTCCCACACGTTCCCGGCCATGTCAGAGAGCCCAAACGCGTTGGGGAGCTTCCCGCCCACGTCCTTCGTCTCTGTCCCGTTGTTGCTGTTGAACTCCGCGTAGCGCCCCAACTCGCTCGGCCCGCTCCCAAAGGAGTAGCTCCTCTTCGTCCCCGCGCGACAGGCATACTCCCACTCGGCCTCACTCGGTAACCGGAGTCCGGCCTGTGTGCAGAACGCCCCCGCCTCGTCCCACGAGACCTGCTCCACCGGCCGCTGGGCGCCCTTGAAGTTTGAGGGAGCCTTCCCGCTCACGGCCTGATAGGCAGCCTGAGTGCACTCCGTCGCGCAGATCAGGAAGGGCTGGATCGTGACCCTCGTCACCGGCTGCTCCCGCTTCTCGCCCAGGCTCCCGCGCTGATAGGTCCCGCCCGGCAGGAGGTGGAACACGAGCCCCGTCTTGGCGTGGCTGAACCGAGCGATCTGAAACCTCCTGCCCCCGCAGGCGAAGGGCTCCATGTCCAGGTAGCGGAAGCCCTTCAGGCGCTTCGCTCGTTTGACCGCGCTCGCGTAGCCATCGGGCTGCGCGCTCGGCGCGCTCGCATTCCCTCCTAGCTCGCGCTCCCGCTTCCGCGCCGAAGCGGCCTGCTTCTCGGCAAGATTGGCCTCGGCCTTCAGCTCCGCGACCTCGCGTCGCAACTCTGCAGCCTCGGCCTCCGCCTTCGCGGCGCGCTTCTCGGCCTCGATTCGCTTGAGCTCTTCTTGGCGGATTCGCTTGGTGGCCTTCTGTGCCTTCGCAAGATCCGCCTTGGCCTGTGCGGCGTCCGCTTGCGCACGACGAGTCTCCTCGGCGGACGCTTCTCCATGTGCCTGCTGCAACTCCTTCAGCCGCTTCAGCTTGGCCTCCGCAAGCTGCGAGCGCAGCTCAGCCCGGTCGCGTTCCCGCTCGGCGGCCTCGCGCTCGGCCGTCACGCGGGCCAGCTGCGAGCTTTCGGAACCGACCGCGATCGGCTTGCCTCGGCTGATCTGAAGGCAGCGGGCGAAGGTCCCGCTCCCGTTGAAGCGGATCGTCGGGGTCTGCGTTCCGCCAGCCTTCCGCGCCCGAAGTGGAACCTCGGTCGTGAGGTAAGTCGTCAACTCCCCGAGTGAGACGTTCCCGTTACGGTCCTTGTCTGCATGACCTCGCAGGCCGCTGAGCAAACTCGCCGTGAACACCCCGTGCTTGGACTTCTTGTCCTCCATGGAGAGCTCGTTCGGCCCGGTAGCTGCGATCACGACCGACGCAAAGTCACGCTTGACCTTGCGGGCGAGTGCTCGTCGCCCGATCCCGCCCGGACCACGCAGTCCCTGGATCCCGCCCGAGTGGCAGGCGTCGGCGAAGAGTAGCCGTCGCCCCGCTCCGATCTGACTCCAGAGGCGCTGGAGTTCGGCCCAACTGACGGCCGTGAACTGGAGGTCGCTGAGCTGGGTGTCGTGGACCGCGAGGTAAACACCTTGGGTATCCGAGAAGCCGTGGCCCGCGAAGTAGAGGATCGCGTTGTCCTTCGGTCCCACGGCCCGGCGAATCAGGTGATCGCGCACCGCTCGCAAGACACCGACCCGAGTTGCCTGCTTCCCGAGCAGGAGTCGCACCCGGTCCTTGGTGGTCGGGCTGCGAGGATCCTTGGCGAAGAAGTCGTAGACGGCTTGGGCGTCGTCCTCGGCGTAGGAGAGGTCCGTGATCTTCGGGTCCGCGTAGTCCTCGACGCCCACGACCAGCACGAAGGTGCGTTCCCGATCTTCCGGGGGTCCCTGCGCTGAAGCGAGACCGGCTGCCGCGACGAGCGCGGCGAGACAGCTCCATAGGCTGAGCTTGGGCATGAACGACCTCCCGGGCCCCAGCCTAGCGCGTCGAGGCGTTGCGGGCTCCGGCTTGGGGCCATGGCTTGGGACTTGGCCCTCCCGGACCTGTTTACGTCCCGAATTGGCTTGCCGCGTCCTTGCCCTTGATCGACGATCAGCACGTGTCTGAGGTGATCCAGCGAATCCAAGCCGAGTGCGGCGTGTGCGGGGCCGAAGCCGAGGTCTCAAAGCACATTCTCGGCGCGAAGGTCCAATGCCCTCGCTGCCAATCCCAGACTCGGTTCATGCCGCGAGCTCGGGAGTCGGCCCCTGTTCGGTCGCCTACGCCAGTGACTCTCGGCTCAGTTGGCGAGGTTGCCCTAGCGAACTCCCCAGGCAATCGCCCCGCCCTGGGGGAGCAAATCGACCTGGCGGGGCAGTTCGTCGCCGGCCGGTATCGGGTGAAGGAAGAGCTGGCCCGAGGTGGCATGGGCGTCGTTTACCGGGCGACCGACGAAAGGTTCGACGTTGACGTAGCGCTCAAGGTGACCCTCGCCATGGACGGGAGCGGGACGGCCTATAGAGGGCGTTTCAAGAGGGAGGCTCGAGTCGGGAACCTGCTCGGCAGGCAGGCAGGCTTTGTTCGCGCGCTGGACTGGGGGGCGCTCGACGGCGGTCTGTATCTGGCTATGGACCTTGTGCCGGGGGCGACTGAGCTTGACCTCGCAGCCGGGCCTCTCGAAGAGCGCTTGGAACGGCTGGCGGAGGTTGCCGAACTGGTGCAGGTCACCCACGAGGCCGGGATCGTTCACCGTGACCTCAAGCCGGCAAACGTGTTGATCGACAGCGCGGGCCTCGTCGCGCTAGCGGACTTCGGCCTGGCGAAGGTTGTCGCCGAGACCGAGGAGCGGGATCTCTCCGCGAGCGAGTTCGCCGCCTTCCGAGAGATTGCCCTGACCCAAACAGGCGTCGGCCTAGGCCACGGGTAGGCACTACCGCCCTAAGGCCGGCGGGTTGCTAGGGCACGCGCTCGCGCGTAGCGGCGCGAAGGGCCTCGACGCGCCTGGGGAACGAGCGGACGGCTGAGCGGCGCCGAC
>JAESQQ010000473.1 GCA_016765095.1 Planctomycetota bacterium
CCATGAGAAGGCCACTCTGTCAATGACGTTTCTTCAAATGGCACCTCCAGGGCTGATGCGGGAGAGCTTCGAGCGGAGGCACGCTCGCCAGGCTTCCATTCGCACTTCGACCTCGGCTCATGTGAGCTGCCTGTTGGGCCGGTGCAGGGTGGGGTTCGTCGAGCGGGGCGCTGCATGCTTTGCGACGTCTTCACCGGAGCGAGACCAGACGCAAATCGCAGTCACCCAACTCGACGAGTTGAATCAGTTCATGGCTTGACCTGTTGTTTCTAGACGGGCACAGGGTCCTGGAGTGACTTTGTCTTCGACTTCCGCTGGCGAGGGGGCCGAGCCTTGGTGGGGTCCTCCGCTTCGCCCCGCTGACCAGCTAGATGGAGCGGGTCGTAGACTTCCCCGGTCTTCCAGAGGTGGTGGAGGAGGACCGCCAGGCGACGGGCGACAGCTACGACAGCACGTTTCTTGCCGGTCTTGGCTCCTCGCTCGGCGAGCTCGAGCCCCCAGCGTCGTAGGTCTGAGTCTTCGCCCCACGGGCCGAGGACATATTGGGCCGAGGTCACGAGGAGGGCTCGCATGTCGACGTCGCCAGCCTTGGTGATCCTGAGCTGTGGTTTCGATTGGCCTGACTCGTCGAGCCGGGGGACGAGCCCAAAATAGGCTCCCACCTGACGACTCCGTTTGAATCGGTGTGGGTCTTCGATCGTGAGGACGAAGGCGAGAGAGACGATCGGCCCCACACCAGCAACGCGTTGGAGGTGTTGAGTGGCCGGGTGTTTCTCGCACAGCTGAAGGACCTGCTTGTCGAACGCCTTGATCGTGACCGTAAGGGTCTCGATCAGATCGAGGAGGGGCCCCACGCTCGGAGCAAGTTCCTCGGGTAACTGCTTTCGAGCCTGCTTGGCGAAGGTTGCTGTCGAGCAACCCGAGAGCCGCATTCCGATTGATTTCACCAAGCCCCGCGCCGCATTGACGAGCTGAGTGCGTGCTCGAACCGCAGAGGAACGAGCGCGCATGACCGTCAGGTCGCACTGGGCTTCCTTACCGCGGTGTCGAATCGGTGCCAAGAGAACTGGATCGGCCCGTCCGAGCCGCGCCAAGAGCTCGCAGTCTTCCCGGTCCGTCTTCTTGGTGTTTTTGCTGATCAGCGAGACTCGACGGGCGTTAGCGACGATCGTCTCGTGTCCGCACTCCTCCAAGACCCGCGACGCCCAGGGTGAGTGGGTCCCCGTCTCGATCACGGCACGCGACGGAGGTCGCGAAGAGAACCGAGTCCGAAAGGCCTGAGGCGTGGTCCTGAGCTTGAAGCGCCCGCTGACCTTGCCCCCTGCACTCAATACGCAGACGTAGGAAAACTTGTCGCCTAGGTCTATTCCGAGAGTGTCCGTCAAACCGATACCATTCATGAGGCCAGTCCTTTCCCTTTGGACCTTGAGTCCGTACTTCTGGAAGCCCTTTCGGCATTCCGTGGGAAAGGCTGGCCAACTTTCTTTCCGGAAGGAGAGCCCGGACTCCCCTGCTCCTCGCCTTCAGCGTCGGTCGCGTCCCTCTGAGGGCGGAGCCCTAGGGACCGACGCTGAAGGCGAGGTGCAGGGGAGTCACTCCCCAGCTCTGAGTCCGAGGCGGAGAGAGCTCCCCGCCTTCTCATCCCATTCTTTGCGTTGAAAGCGATTCGTGAAGCAGGGGTTGGGGGTCTCATTTGGCGTTGGCTCGCCGACACCCTTCCGAGGACGAGGACGAGGACGAGCACGAGCACGAGCGCGTGAAGAGAGGCTCAGCTAGCTCGAGCGAACGGTTGCCAGGATAGGCTGCAGCTCGCTCTCGGGGCGCTGCTCGTACCAGAACCAGGCGAAGCCACCCAGGACTCCGAGCAGCGCTCCGCCGAAGAAGCGGATCGGCCAGGCGAAGGAAGTTCCCAGCCACTCGCTGGCCTGTCCCACGAGCCCGGGCCCCAAGCGGACGCCGATCCCCAGGCACACCAGGAGCACGATCAGGTTCGCCCAGATCGACTTCACGCGCTTGACTAGGTTGGAAGGCTTGAACACCGCGTCTTCTCCTCTCTCCGGCCTGCGGTGTCTGGCGCAGGGGGACGAAAGGGGGAAAGGGGCTCTAAGTCCTTTGCCAGAAAGGGGTCAGCCTGCGAAGAACTCGTCCGCCGAGTGGTAGGTCGCGCCGATCGCGTCGGCGAAGCGGGCGTCGCTTTCCATGTCGCCCACCATCACGAGGTGCTCCCGCGAGAGCTCGTACTTCTGGATCAGCGCGACCCCGAATCCAGGCATGGGCTTGCGGCAGTAGCAGGCGGTCGGGAAGGCCTTGTGCGGGCAATAGCGGACCTCGGTCACGGGGAGCCCGAGGAGCTCGACCGTTCGCAGAATGCAGGCCTCGACCGCCGCCTGGCTGACTTTGCCCGACGCGATCCCGCTCTGGTTGGAGATCAAGAACAGCTGGTAACCCTGGTCGAGCCACGTCTGGAGGGTCTCGCGTCGATTCGGGAGGAGCACGACGTCGGCGGGGTCGGTCGGGTAGATAGCGCCGCTGAAAGTTCCCCGGAGGGTTCCGTCAATGTCTAGGAGCAGTCCCTTGCCCGAATACGTCGGTTCGGGACGTCGGGTGAAAGGAGCCTCCTCGACGACTGAGAACCCCTCGTCCACTCGCGGTTGCTCGAACTTGGCCATGTAGGTCGCCAACGCGGCTGGCGGTGGAAGGTTCGGGTCGGACTTGGCGAGCGCTGTCAGCTCGTCGGGCGCGAGGAGTCGACCGTATCGCTCGAGGACTCGCAGCACGACGTTGACGAGCGCCTCGTTGATCGGCGTCGCCATGTGAATGCAGCGGACCGGGACGTTGTGGGCGTGGGCCGCGCGGAGGACTGCGTGGCGAGCGATCCACGAGGGATAGGTGTTGTCCAAGACGACGCGCTGCTGCCCTTGGGCGAGCAGATCGGCGAGCTGTGGGACGAGGTCGTCTAGCTTCCCTCCGAGCAGGTCCCGGTTCAGACGCGCGTAGCCAGCGGCCAGGTAGGGCTCGACGCGACTCGACTTGCCGGCTCCCTGGACGCCCGTCACGAGGACCACCTCGGGCTCTTGACCGGGCCCTTCTCCAGCGACGAGAGGACGCAGCGTCGTGGGGATGACGTGCGGCCGGAGCGACTCGAGCGCGGCCGGCGTCGGTTGGAAGCTGATCTTCGCTCGGAGCGTTCGGTCGTCGCTGTCGAGTCGGAGCGTCAGCGCGCGGAGGGAGGAGTCGACGCTCTCGGTGCGACTCGCGCCGAACAGGGGGATCACGGGCTGGCCCAGATCGAGCAGGGTCGCCAAGGCCACCTCGTGCGGAGGCACGCCGTGTTTCTTGACCAGCGGCTTCATGGCGCGGTTCTTGAGCAGCTTGTCGACTTTGGCGTGTCCCCCGAGCGGGCGGTGGGCGAGGAAGGGGATCCCCAGCTCCTGCGCCAAGGCGACCACTCCAGTCGTCGCAGCCTTGCGGCTCATGACGCTGAGCTCGCACTGGAGCGCCTCAACCTCGAAGTGGCGTTGGGCCTGGCGGACCTCTGGGACCGTCACGTTGCAGAGCCCCAAGTGCTTGATCTTTCCAGCGCGCTGCAGCTCCGCCAACGCCCCCAAGGAGTCTTCGAAGGGAATTCGGTAGTCCTTGACGTGCAGCAAGAGCATGAACAGCTGCTCGACACCCAGAGCCTGCAGGCTCCCCTCGACGGCCTTCCGCAGGCTCTCGGGGCGACCGCTCGGCAGCCAGCGGCCCTTGGGGCGCGCCAGCCCGGCCTTGGTGATCACTCGAACCTCGGCGGCGTCTCCGCTCCAGCTCTCGACGGCGTCTCGTACGAGGTGCTCTCCGTAGTGGAGGTCCTTCGCGTTCAGGCCGTAGGAGTCGGCGGTGTCCAGGACTCGGATCCCCCGGTCCAGCGCATGCTGAATCACCCGAATCGCCTCGGCTCGCTCGGGTCGTCCCTCGGTCGAGAGCTTGAGCACTCCCAGCGCGAGTGGGATCCTCAAGGCCCCCAACACTCCAAAATTCGCCGGCGCGCTCCCCATATCTCCGCTCTTTCCTCGTCTTTGCTGGGCTCTGCGTTGGGCGTGAGCGCTAGAGGTCGCCAGCGAACGCTTCGAGGCGCTTGAGCAGCTCTGGGTCTTTGGCCCCTGCGGCCAGGCCGGCCCGGAGCGCGGCGGCGGCCCGCTCGAAGCGGCCTCGACTCAGGTTGGTGCGCCCAAGCACGAGCTGGGCTCGCGCCGCCGCGTCGCCCCTGGCACCGAGCGAGAGCGCGAACTCAGCCCTGGCCCTCGCGACCGGGAGCTGCTCTCGCGCGAGGGCTAGGTCGGCCAACAGCGCCCACGCGACTGGATCTCCCTGGCGCTGGTGGAGCGCAATCCATGCCGGGCGCTCGGCGTCCTTGACGGCGCGCTCGGCGAGAGCGGTTCGAACCGTCGCCAGGAGCGCCGAGCGATCGGTAGCGGCCGTGCTCACTCCGCCCACCCTCACGACGCCCAGGTTCGCCGCAGGGCTCGACTTCTCGGTCCCGCCCGGGGCCCGTCGCTCATAGATCAGCGTCAACTCGACATGGGCTTCCCCTGGGAGATCTTCGATCGGGCTCGGATCGAAGAGGAAGGGCACGCCGCCCATGCGCACCGGCTGAGGTCGCTTGCGCCCGGCCGGCCACTTCGCTGAGGGGACCGCGCGCCGTAGCCGCGCGCGGACTTTGATCACGAGTCGTCGCGGGGTGTTCTCCAGAGTTCCTGGCTGGAGGGTTTCCTCGAGGAGCGCCGCCTGGACGCCCTTCCCACCGTGGGGGAGGAGGTGAAGGCGAAGTCGTTCGCCCTTGCGGGGGGCCCCAGACAGGGACTCGTCGCGAGTCGTCGAGAGGTGCTCGAGCCAGAACGTGATCGCGGCCGTGGCCGCGTCGCGCCCGGGAGTTCGGATCAGGGCCTTAAGCGGCCGGCTGCCTCTGGGGGCTGGGTCGAGGGTGACCTCGACTTCGAGCTCCGGACAGACGAGGGCCTGCTTGGCCACGCCCGCGAAGGGCTGGGGGAGCTGTGTCTCGAGCGCCTTGCGAAAGGCGCTCGCGCTGAAGGCCAGCCGGTGGCTCGAGTCGAGGGAGAGCGACTCGGGGAGGCTGGAGCCCAGCCAGAGATCGGCCAAGGGGCCGGCCAGCTCGACGCGCTCTAGGCCACCCCCTCGATCAGAGGTCTCGGCCCACTCGAGCGCCAGCGTTCCAGCCACGACCGAAGCCTCGACACCACTTGCCTCGAGCGAGGCACTCTTGAGGGTGTAGGTCCAGCCGCCCGAGGTCGCGAGGTGGCGCCCGACCCGGTCGCGGAGACCCTCCTCGCCTGGGCTGAGCGGGGTCACCATGATCGAGAAGGGCGTCTGATCCGTGATCCCGGCTTCGTTCAGGGAGTCCCGAGCGCTCTTCGCGAGCCTCTTCCAGAACCGCTGACTCCGATACGCGACCTGCGAGCGATCGCCGGAGCCGTCGTAGGGGAATCGCTCCCAGAGGTGTCGTCTCGCGACGACGAGAGCCATTGGACCCTGCTCAAGCACGACCCAGCCTCGCGGAAGCTTGCCCTCGGCGGACTGCGCGTTGGCGATTCGCGCGTAGTCGACGACGAAGATCCGCTTCAAGAATGAGTTGGCGACGATCCCGACGCGCGGGCCGCGGGCCGACTCAGGAACTCGTCCTTCGAAGTCCAACGTTCCTTGAGCCAAGCGTCCGGCCGAGTCGAGGAGTTCGGCCACGATCACGTTTGCGGCCTTGACCTCCCACTTGAGCGAGGTCCCCGGTTGCCAGTCCTTCCCGGCCAAGCGGACTTGGAACGGTCCCGAGAAACCACGGGGACGGCGCGCTTCGAGCACGACGGTCTCGCCGATCCGCGGCCCCTTGGGGGCGCTGAGCGAGAGCTCACGAACCGCTACTCCGCGGAGGGCCAGCCAGCCGAAGACGGGCGTCTTGTCGCTCGTTAGGCCGTGAAACCACAGCTCGTATGGCCCCTCGAGGTCGCCTAGCTGGAGTTGCACGTCCACGCTTCGATCCGCTCGAGACTTCAGCTCCCTCGTGTCGCCTGCGGGCCCGACCAGATGCCAGCGGGCGCTGGCGGGGACCTCCGACGCCCGGACCTGGATCGGCGAGAGGGCCTGCCCGGGTCGGGGGAGGCGGAGCAGCGGCTCTTGGCGGGTCTTGAGCTGGAGCGATCGCCCCCCCGCTGTGACTTGGAACGAGCCTTCGACGCGGATCGTTAGTCGGGCCGTGACTAACTCGACGCTCACGGTCCGCTTCCCTGGTTTGACGCCAGCTCGGATCCGAATCGGGAGCCGGAGGGCGGTCGCGACGCGGCCGGGCTGAGGCCGGACGCGGATCTCGCGGGCGGCCTTGTCACCCAGGCGCAGGGTCCAGCGCGCCTCGATGACCTCCTCTGCCAACACGGTCGGCCAGGTGTCGAGGCGCAGGAAGGCCGGCTCGCCGACCGAGAGCGTCTTTCGTTGTGTCCAGGGTTGGCTTCCGACCGCGACCGCCCCAGTCGAGACCGCGACGGCAACCCAGGCAGATTGAACGCCCGGCGCGACCAGCTTGTATCGCCCGGTCGAGCTGGCCTTCCAAGTGAAGCGGGCCCCCTTCTGGGTGTGAACGAGGGCTCCCTTCCCGTCGATCAGCCGCCAGGTGGTGCTCCCGCTTCGCGCCTTCCCGCCGTGGTGGATCTCGGCCACGACCTCGCTGCCGGGAGTCGCAGGCCAGGCGCTGGTCACGACGACCCCCGCCA
>JAESQQ010000474.1 GCA_016765095.1 Planctomycetota bacterium
CCCGCCTCTTTTGTGTACGGAGCGCTCCCTACTTCGACGTCTTCCCCTCCGACGTCTCGCCGTCCGACGTGCGGAACCATGCCCGCCAGCGCGCCGCGTCGAGGAGCCACTCCGTCAGCGGGAGTACCACAGCGCCCACTAGGCTGCCGAGAATGAACGCCAAACGACCTGGCCCATGCATGGGAACCAGGGCGAGAAAAAGCGCCGCGAGGGCGCCGACTCCGCAGACGCTCCCCAGGATCTGGCGGGAGAACATCAGCGCTCTCGCCACTCGACTTCCCGCCTCGCCCCCAGGCACAAGGCTAGCCGCACTCGATCGGTTAGCTTGGCGGGCTGGCGGGGACCCTGCAGGGAGACGGTCGCGTGAGCATCGAACTCAAACTCAACTCCTGGATCCAAGACGCCTACTCGCGAGGCGCGAGCGATATCCACTTCGAACCAGACAAGGACGACAAGGTCCGAATCCGGTTCCGAGTGGACGGCAAGCTCAAGACGATCGAGACCGCCGAGGGCGCGCGCGTCGTCGCTTCGCGGATCAAGGTCATGGCCGGCATGGACCTCAACGAGAAGAATGTCCCCCTCGACGGCCGGATCCGCGTCGACAAGTGGATCAAGAGCCTGAGCACGCTCGACATGCGCGTCAGCACCCTCCCCTGCCTCGGCGGCGAGAAGATCGTGTGCCGCCTGATCGACCGCAAGAAGCTCGACATGTCGCTGGACGAGATTGGCTTCACGCCAAAAATGCTCAGCCGCTATCGACCGCTCATTGCCAAGCCCCACGGACTGGTCCTGCACGTCGGACCGACCGGCTCGGGCAAGACAACCAGCCTCTACTCGATTATCCAGACGCTCAAAAAGCAGGGCGACCTCAACATTCAGACCGCCGAGGACCCGATCGAATACGACGTGTTCGGGATCACCCAGACCATGGTCAACGCCGAGCAAGGCCTGACCTTTCCGCTCGTCCTCCGCGCTCTCCTCCGCCAAGACCCCGACGTGATCCTGGTCGGTGAGATCCGCGACGCCGAGACCGGCACGATCGCGGTCGAGGCCGCCATGACCGGCCACCTCGTGCTCTCGACCCTCCACACCAACGACGCCGTCGGGACCGTGGTCCGGCTCCTCGACATGGGCGTCCCACCCTTCTGCATTGCCTACGCGCTGAGCTGCATCGTCTCGCAGCGCTTCGTGCGCCGCCTCTGCACAAAGTGCCGTCGCAGCCAGGCTCCCGACGCGACGGCCCAGAAGATCCTCGGCTCGACTCGGCCGATCTACAAAGCCAAGGGCTGCTCGGAGTGCTCCCGCGAAGGCTATAAGGGCCGGATCCCCCTGTTCGAGTTCCTGCCCTCCAGCCCTGCCCTCCGCCGGGCGGTCTACGGGAACGTGACGCCTGACTCACTCAACGCGACGGCCCAGGCCAACGGCCTCGTGTCCTTGTTTGAGGACGGCCGCGACAAAGTCTGGCTCGGCCAGACCTCCCTCCAGGAGGTCATGCGACTGACTCAAGGCGCGGGAAACCCAGCCGCAAAGCCCAAGCCCAAGCGCAGAGTCGCCACGGGCCTCGGCCAAACCGGCGTCAAGCCAGGCAAGCCGCGCCGGGCGCCCGCCGGGCTCCGACCCAAGGCCAAAGGCAAGCCCCAGGCCAAGCCTCAGGCCAAGCCCAAGCCTCGTCCCCGCTGAGCCGCTGGGCCAGGAGGCGAGCCCTTCGGGACGCCTACGACCGCGACGCGCTCCGCTACGAAGAGCAGTTCGCCTCGCTCCAAGCCGTCAAGATCGAAGCCGCCCTCGCGCGCTGCGCCCCCGCTCCCGGCCAGCGGGTCCTCGATCTTGGCTGCGGAACTGGGCTCCTCCTCCGCCAGTTGAGCCCGACCTGTCAGCCGCTCGCCCTCGACCTCTCAGGCGGCATGCTTCGAGCGGGAGACCTCAGCGGCGCGCTTGGGATCCAGGCCGACCTCAGCCAGCTCCCGCTCCAAGACAAGACCTGCGACCTGGTCTATGCCCTGACCTCGTTCCTCGTCCCGCCAAGCGAAGCCCTCGCCGCCTTCCTCGAGGTGGCCCGCGTGCTCCGACCCGGAGGCCGCTTCGTCCTGACCCTCCTCGAACGAGACTGCTGGCCCGGTCTGAAGGACGACCTTCGAGCCTCTGGCCTCGACCCTCGCGAGGAATTCGCCGCCGGTCAGGATCGGGGGTGGGTGTGCTGGGGCACGGGAGGAGCCTCCTAGGCGCAGCAATGGCCTCCACGCCCGCTCCCCGGGCCCTCTCCCCCAAATCAACAGAACGGGCGCTCTGAGCGGCGACTCGCCGACCTGTTCTCTATAGTGGCCGCCCGACGTCTCAAGGACGTTTGGCTGGAAGGAGTTGGCATGCGCATTTCCATGATCGGGACCGGCTACGTGGGCCTCGTGAGCGGGACTTGCTTTGCAGACAGCGGCAACCAGGTGTGGTGCGTCGATATCGACGAGCGCAAGATCAACGCGCTCAACGGCGGGGAAGTCCCGATCTACGAGCCCGGCCTCGAAGACCTAATCAAGCGCAACCGCAAGGCAGGGCGGCTCCACTTCACGACGGACCTCAAGGAGGCGATCGACAAGACCCGGATCGTGTTCCTCTGCGTCGGAACACCTCCCGCCGCCGACGGCGGGCCCGACATGAAGTACATCTTCAAGGCCGCCGAAGACGTCGCGGAGGTGATCAGCGAGCACACCGTGATCGTGATCAAGTCGACGGTCCCCGTCGGCACCGCGGCCAAGGTTCGCGAGGTGATCTCGGCCAAGACCGAGGTCGAGTTCGACGTCGTCAGCAACCCTGAGTTCCTCAAGGAAGGTGCTGCGATCGACGACTTCCTCAAGCCAGACCGGGTCGTGATCGGGACCGACGACGTGCGCGTCGGGACGCTCATGAAGGAGCTCTACGACCCCTTCGTGCGGACCGGGAAGCCCGTCCTCGTCATGGACAACGCGTCCGCAGAGCTGACGAAGTATGGCGCGAACGCGCTCCTCGCGACGCGAATCTCCTTCATGAACGAGCTGGCCAACCTGGCCGACCTCGTCGGGGCCGATATCGACTCCGTCCGCCGGGGCATGGCGACCGACTCCCGGATCGGCCCGGCCTTCCTCTTTCCAGGGGTCGGCTACGGCGGCTCCTGCTTCCCCAAAGACGTCGACGCCCTCGGCTACACCGCCGCCAAGCTGGGCAAGAAGCTCCACATTCTCGAGGCGACCAACACCGTCAACCGGGCCCAAAAGCGCGTCCTCTCCGACAAGATCGCGGCTCGGCTCGGTGACTTGAAGGGCAAGCGGATCGCGATCTGGGGCCTCGCCTTCAAGCCTCGGACCGACGACATGCGCGAGGCCCCCTCAATCACGATCGCGGAGTGCCTCCTCGAGGCCGGCGCGAGCGTCGTGGCCTACGACCCGGTCGCCATGGACACAGCTCGCCTCGAGCTCGGGGACCGGATCGAATACGCGACCGGCGCCTACGAGGCCCTCGAAGGAGCCGACGCGCTCGCGCTCGTGACCGAGTGGAACGAGTTCCGCAAGCCAGAGTGGGAGCGCGTCAAAGCCGCTCTCCGCGAGCCGCTCGTGTTCGACGGGCGCAACGTCTGGGACCCTGAGCGCGTCGAGCACTTCGGGCTTGAGTATTACGGGATCGGCCGCGGGCGCCGGGTTTCGAAGTAGAGGGAGAGCGACGTGAGCGACTTGACGAGGACCGTGATCACCGGCGGGGCGGGCTTCATTGGGAGCCACCTCTGCGACCACTTCGTGGGCCTCGGCCACGAGGTGATCTGTATCGACAACCTCCTGACCGGCAGCCGCGACAACGTCGCGCACCTCGAATCCAACGATCGGTTCCGGTTCGTGCTCCACGACGTGACCCGGTTCATAGAGGTCCCGGGGCCCGTCGACAACGTCCTCCACTTCGCGTCCCCCGCCTCACCTGCGGACTTCGAGCGGCTCCCGATTCAGATCATGAAGGTCGGCGCGCTCGGGACCCACAACGCGCTCGGCCTCGCCAAGGCCAAGAAAGCGCGCTTCCTGCTCGCCTCGACGAGCGAGGTCTATGGAGACCCCGAGGTCAACCCGCAACCCGAGAGCTACCTCGGCCGCGTCAACCCGATCGGGATCCGAGGGGTCTACGACGAGGCCAAGCGCTTCGCCGAGGCGATCACCATGGCCTATCGGCGCGTGCACGCGGTCGAGACGCGAATCGTGCGGATCTTCAACACCTACGGCGAGCGGATGCAGCTCGACGACGGACGCGCGCTCCCCAACTTCATTAGCCAGGCCCTGCGCGGCGACCCGATCACGATCTACGGCGACGGCCTCCAGACGCGCTCCTTCGGCTACGTCTCGGACCTCGTCCGCGGTCTCGACCTCCTCCTCAACTCGGAGGTGTGGGAGCCGGTGAACATTGGGAACCCCAACGAGGTCACGCTCCTCGACGTGGTCAAGGAGGTCCTCGAGCTGACCGAGAGCGAGAGCGAGTTGACCTTCCTCCCGCTCCCTCCCGGCGACCCCAAGGTCCGCCGACCCGATATCTCCCGAGCCCGCGACCTCCTCGGCTGGTCCCCGACCGTCGGCCGAGCGGAGGGCTTCAAGCGCACGATCGAGGACTTCAGCCGCCGCCTCGAGTCCCAGGGGGCCTAAGGCGTCGCGCCTCCTCCGGAAGCTTCCGAGAGGCCGATCGGCAAGGCCTGGGGGCCGGGCGGGGGTAAA
>JAESQQ010000475.1 GCA_016765095.1 Planctomycetota bacterium
CGCGTCGGCGTCGCGGTAGACAAGGAGCGGGATCGGGCAATCGCGGGCGGCGGCTTCGGCGGTCGAGCCGAACAGAAGCCGGTCGAGGCCCGTGCGCCCGTGCGTCCCGAGCGCGACGAGGTCGTAGTCGCCCGTCCCGATCGTCTCCAGAATGCCGACCGAGGCCGTGTCCGCGAAGACCACCCGCGTCAGGACGCTCCGCACCCCAGCCAGGCGCCGCGCAGACACTGCCAGTGAATCCGTCAGCGTCTCGCGAAGCGGCGGGAAGGGAGCGGTGCCGGCTCCGGCCGAGATCTCGTGGAAGTGAACGGCCGGGTAGATCCCGACTCGAAGCAGGGTCACCTGCGCGTCGTAGAGGAGCGCGAAGCGCCGGACCGAGGGCAGGATCCGCTGGGCACGCTCGGACCCGTCAAGCGGGACGAGAATTCGGCGGAACCCGGTCGCCTCCTTTTCCTTTGGCCGGGCGTGGCTCGGGTTGATCACCAGAACCGGGACCTTCGTCCAGCGGAGCACGCTCTCGGTCACGCTCCCCTCGAACCAGCGACGGGGACCCGAGCGACCGTGGGTCGCGAGCGCGATCGCAGAGGCCTCGAGGTCCTCGGCGACCTCCAAGATTCGCTCCGCTGGATCGCCGAACACAACCCGCGAGGAGGTGCTGACCCCGAGCGCCTTGAGCCGCTCTGCGGTCGCCTCAAGCCGGCGCTGCGCGGCCGAAGTCCGCAGCTGGAGGGGTTGATCGGGCTCGCCGCCATACTCGGAGCCCTCGCTCGGGTGGACGACATGGATCAAGGCGAGGTGCACGTCCTCGCGCCGAGCGAGGCGCAGAACCTGCACGATCAGGGCGTCGTCGAGTGCGGAAGATTCCAAGGCCACGAGGATCGTTTCGAACATGGTCACCCTCAGTTCGCGTGGAGACTGAGGAGAGAGCACGGGCTCTTTCGCGTCAGCCCCTCGGCTGTGTTGGCGTGGAGGAGACGGAACAGACCGCGGCGGCCCGAGTGGCCGATCACGAGGAGGTCAGCCGGCTGCTCGTCGAGGTCGGCCAGGATCGCGTCCTCGACCTCCCCCTCGCGGCGGACGAACTCGAGGTCGTTCCCGTGGAGATCCGTCGAGGCGCGGAGCTCGGTCTGGATCCGGTGGACACGCTCGGGCCTCCCGATCGTGAGGACGCGGAGGCCGGCGACGAAGCTGCGCGCAAGCGTCAACGCGCCCGCCATGGCCTCGCTGCCCGGGGTCGTGCCGTCGACGGCGACCAGGATCTGGTCGAGGTCGCGCAGGGTTCGGCCAGGTCGCACGATCCAGACCGGAACGGTCGCCTCGCGAAGCAGCGCCTCGGCTGTCGAGCCGAGCATCAAACGGTCGAGGGACGACTTGCCGCCGGCTCCGATCACGATCCAGTTTCCTTCGACTTCCTTCCGCACGGCGAGCAGCACGTCGGTCGGGGCGCCGTAGCGAACATGAAACTCGGGGGACACGGTGACGCCCTCGCGCTCCGCCTCCTGCCTGAGATCGTCAAGACGCTCACGGACTTGGTCCGCCAGAATGTCGAACCCTGGGCTCATGGGCGGAGCCTCCGGGATCGCGTGCACGAAGACGAGTTCGGCCCCAAAGGTCTTCGCGAGCAGCTTGGCCTCGGCGTAGACGTGGGGGGTTGGGGCGGCGGCGTCTAGGCCGACGACGATCTTCTCTGGACACTCCACGGGTTGTTCCCTTCAAGAGCACGGCTGGTGGGGGCGCTCTGACCGACCCAGTGCACGTTCCGTGCCGATCCGAGCGGGCCCTTAGCCCTTCTCCTGCAAGGAGCAGCGATTCGCTGAGTCAAATCGATCCGAGGCGGCCGGCAGTGCCCTGCTCGGCCAGAGCCCCCAGCGCCGGTTCCTCGGCTCGCTGGGGGCGATTCACACTCCGGAGACGCCCCGAGAGGCGGTTCACCGGGGCGTGACCGACGCGCAACGCTCCCCCCTTCCAACCTGGCTGCGTATGCTGGCCCTGTGGTCCGCAGCTCTTCGCTCCTCCTGCTCACTCTCCTGGCGCTCTCCCCGAGCGCGTTCGCCAAGGACTGCGGGCGCCTGCCCAAGGGCAAGAACCCCTCGATCGAGGAGCTCAGCAACGAGATCGCAAGGATCTCGGCCAAGCACAACGTGCCGACCGAGATCATTAAGGCGATCGCCTGGCGCGAGAGCGGTTGTCAGCAGTGGAGGGCAAACGGGACCTTCGTCTACAACAAGACCGACTGCGGCCTGGGCATGTTCCAGTTGACCGGCGCGACCGCCAAGCAGTTCGACATTGAGCGCCTCAAGGACGACTGGAAGTACAACCTCGACTGCGGCGCGACCGTCATGGTCCAGAAGTGGAAACGCGCTGAGCGCCGCGGCCAGGCCCCCACGGACCCAGCAGGCCGGAGCGTCCTCGAGAACTGGTACTACCCCGTCGCCTACTACTGGGGCGGCAAGACCGAGAGCTACCTCAAGAAGGTGTTCGCTCACCTCGAGAAGCGCCCCGGCCGCCTTCAGCAACTCCTGACCCGCAGCGTCAAGATCACACTCGCGAGCGAAGCGATCCCAGGCTTCAAGTGGGGCGACAAGTTCCGCGCGTGGCCCGACAACCGGTTCGAAGACGCCAAAGGCAAAATGCACAAGGCGGCGACCCACAAAGGCACGATCGGCGACCCGCGCACGATCGCTGCGCTCGAGACTTGGCTGGCGCGCGCCGAGAAGGAACTCGCCAAGGGCAAACCCAAGCGGGCCAAGAAATACCTGCTCCGCGTGCTCCTCCAAGACCTCGACACCCCGCACAAGGCCAAGGCAGAGAAGCTGCTCGCGCCCCAGCTCGAAGTCGCTCGCAAGCGGCTCGACGAGATCAAGGCCGCTGAGCGCCAAGTCGCGCTGCGCGAGCTGAGGAAGTTCGCCAAGGCCTGGAAGGGGCACCCCTTGGGCACCGAGGCCCTGGAGGCCTACAAGGCGCTCAAGGCCAAGAAGTAGCGCGTGGCAGACGCGATCTTCGCGGCGATCGAGGCCCACGAGGCGCTCTTTGGCTGGGGTTCGACTCTCGACGCGGGGACCGGCGTCCACTCACTCCGCTGGCTCCTCCAAACCCCCGCAGCTCCCTTGAGCGCGATCACCGCCTCGACGAACCTCGAGCAAGACGTCCGTCGCGGACTCGAGGGAGAGCTCGGGCAGACCCGGCTCTTGATCGGCAACTGGAGCGACCCCGAACTCCTGGCGGACGAGCGGTTCGAAGTCGTGGTCGCGGACTACTTGCTCGGGGCCCTCGACGCGTATCAGCCCTACGGGCAGGACCTCCTCTTCCCGCGCCTCGGCCAAGTCGTGGCGCCAGGCGGGCGGCTCTACGTGGTCGGCCTCGAGCCCTCGCCCCCCGCGGCGACTGAGCCCTGGGGGGAGCTCGTGCTGGCGACCGAGCGGCTCCGCGACGCCATGATTCGGCTCGCGGGAGACCGTTGCTATCGGGAGTTCCCCAAGCTGTGGGTCGTCCGCGCGCTTGAGCGCGCCGGGTTCAGCGTCGAAGCCAGCCAGGTGTTCCCGATTCGCTACGGCCCACGCTGGATCAAGCGCCAGCTCGGCGTCGGCCGGAGCAAGCTCGCCCGGATCGACTCCGACCTGGGAGCAGCGCTCGAGGCGCGGGCCGCCCAGATCGAGGAGCTCGCAGAGGCAGCCGGCGAAGAGCGCGCCGTGTTTGGCGAGGACTACCTCGTCGTGGCGAGGGGACCCGAAGCCTGTCCCTCCGGGACAGCCGGCGGGCGGGGGTAAACCCCGCCCCTACA
>JAESQQ010000476.1 GCA_016765095.1 Planctomycetota bacterium
CGAAAGGAATCAATTATAAATTTACCGGAACCTATGAAAACCAAATCCGTGCAGAAAAAACCCTTGCCGTTGTAGTACCACTTGCGCTGGCAGTGATATTTTTGATTTTGTATTTTCAATTTCGTTCTGTGACAACATCACTTATGGTATTTACAGGAATTTTAGTAGCCTTTTCAGGAGGGTTTATTATGATTTGGCTGTATGGTGAAGCATGGTTCTTAAATGTTGATATGTTTGGAATTAATTTGCGGGAATTGTTTCAAATAGAAACAATAAATTTAAGTGTTGCTGTATGGGTTGGTTTTATTGCTTTATTTGGTATTGCAACAGATGATGGTGTTGTAATGGCAACTTACTTAACGCAGACCTTTGACAAAAATAAACCAACAAACAAACAAGAGATCCGAGCTTCCATAATTGAAGCAGGTGAAAAAAGAATTAGACCTTGTTTGATGACCACTGCTACCACAATATTAGCTTTATTGCCCATATTAACATCAACAGGAAGAGGAAGTGATATTATGATCCCAATGGCCATACCAAGTTTTGGTGGAATGTTAGTAGCACTTATTACCTTATTTGTGGTTCCGGTGTTATTTAGTTGGAAAAAAGAACTTTCATTAAAAAGATTTTAGTAATGAAAAATAAATTTATATACGTATTCGCCTGTTTACTTATCACAATTAGTGGTAACAGTCAAACACTAAGCGATTATTTAATAATCGCAGAAAAAAATGACCCTGAACTTAAAGCATTAGGGTACCGTTACGAAAGTGCGTTAGAAAAAGTAACTGAAGTAGGTAGTTTACCAGACACTTCCATTGGTTTAGGGTATTTTGTACAAGAGGCCGAAACAAGAGTTGGTGCGCAAAAAGGTAAAATATCAATCGCACAAAAATTACCTTGGTTTGGTACTTTAGAAGCAATAAAAGAGAGCGCCTCCTACAAAGCTGAAGCACAGCAGAACACAATCGATTTTACAAAAAGAAAATTGTTTTTAGCTGTTAAAAAAAGCTACTTTGAATTGTACGAACTAAAAGAAAAAGAACGTATTCTAACAGAGAACATTGAAATTTTAAAAACATTTGAAAAATTAGCTTTAAATGAGCTCGAAAACAATAGGTCATCTATGGTAGACGTGCTAAAAATTAAAATGGAGAAAAATGAACTCAACAATAATTTAAGTACGATTCTTGAAAATTTAGAAGCCAAAATAATAGCATTCAATTTACTATTAAGTAGAAGTGAAAATGAAACAGTAAAGATAATTGACACTATTTTAATAACAAGTAATGAACCGCTATTTAATAAAAATTCAATCAGTCAAAACCCTAAGTTATTAAAACTGGATAACTTAAAATTAGCATTAGTAAAAGCAGAATTGGCGGTTAAGAAAGAGGGATTACCAACAATTGGAATCGGATTGGATTATGTTTTTGTTGAAAATAGACCTGTTGACAATCTTATTGACAATGGAAAAGATGTTATAATGCCAATGGTAACATTATCAATACCTCTTTTTTCTAAAAAGTACAGTTCTAAACAAAAGCAATTAAATTTAGAACAAAAGGCTATTGAAACGACTAAGACAAGTGTAACCAACCAATTAAATACCATTTTTGAAAGTGCAGAAGGCAACATGAAAAGTGCTAAAATTTCAATTCAAACACAAATTGAAAACACCAAACAGGCAAATCAAGCTCAAAAAGTGTTACTCCTGCCCGCAGCGCTCGAGCGCGCTCGCGCCGCCGGTGACGAGCGCGCGCTGCTCTCTCTGGCGCGCGTCCTCCGCGAGACCGGAGGCGACCGCGAAGTCCTCGAGCTTCTCAGCCTCGACGAGACGCTCTCGAGGCGCGCTTGCCGCCGGCTGCGCGCTTTGGCTCGCTAACCTCCGGATGGCCACGGCCCCCGAACAGATCGGCTCGTTCGTCCTCGAACGTCAAAGCGGCGCCGGCGGAATGGGGACGGTGTGGCGCGCGCGCCACGTCGAGACGGCAGCGGTCTACGCCCTCAAGCTCCTCCCGGCGAGCGCGGACTTCGAACTCATCGCGCGCTTTCGACGTGAGGGTGAGGCCATGGGGCGAGTCCGACCGCACCCGAACTTGGTGCGCGTTCACGCCTTCCTCGAGGCGTCCGAGCACTTCGCGCTCGTCCTCGAGTTCTGCTCGGGTGGGGACCTCCAGGAGCGTCTCCGCACGGGGCCGATACCTCCGCGAGAGGCCGCCGCGCTGGTCGCCTCGCTCGCCTCTGGACTGGGCGTCGCTCACGCAGCCGGCGTGCTTCATCGCGACCTCAAGCCGGCGAACGTGATCTTCGACGGCGAAGGACGTCCCAAATTGACAGACTTCGGTCTCGCCAAGCTCCACGATCAGCAGAGCTTGACCCAAACCGGCGCGCTCTTGGGGACCCCCGCGTACATGGCGCCCGAGCAGGCCATGACGGGTGCCTGCGACGCGCGGACCGACGTCTATGGCTTGGGCGGCGTCCTCTATCACTGCTTAAGCGGGGCTCCGGCCTTTCAAGGGACGTCCGTCCTGGCGATCCTCGACGCCGTCTTGAACAGTCCGCCCCCGCCGCTCCCTGCGGGCGTTCCGAGTCCGCTCCGAGCGGCGTGCTTGCGCGCGCTGGCCAAGGATCCCGGGGAGCGTTTCGAGAGCGCTGAGTCCTTTCGAACTGCGCTCCTGGGGGCCGGAGGCCCGAGCCCAACCCGGTCGCCCCTGAGGGTGGGCGGGCTCCTCGTCGCCTTGACCCTCGCAGGCGCCGGGCTCTGGGCTTCTTCAACCCTGCTTGCATCCGTTCCAGTCGTGGCGGCCTCGCTCATTCCCAGCGCTGAGCCCCCTCCGCCGAGCCTTCGCTCGAGCCCTACCTCAAGCCCCACCTCCTCGGACCTGGCGGCAAAAGCCGTCCCCGGGCTCCTCCCTTGGCCGCGGGAGCGCCCCCGAAGTCCCTCCCGAGCTGGGCAGTTCGCGCTCCTTGAGTTCTTCTCGACGCGATCGTCCTGCGCCCTGGGGGCTCTGGCGACTCGAGCTCGTCGCTTTCCGCTCTCTTCCAAGAAGAAGCGCCCCTCGCTCTTGGCTGCACGCGACGTTCGATCCCTGGAGCGGAGCGAATCCCACCTGCGTGCGCTCGTCGGAAATCTGACCAAGGCCCGCGACCTGAGCGGGTTCCTCCCTGACCTCTTGGATGCGGAGTTGTTCATGCTTGGGTTGGCCCGAGCAGGGGATCAGCGTGTCCTAGAGAGGCTCGAGGCCCACTACACCTCTCGCAGAGAACGGGGCCTCGCCCAGAGCGCTCGCGCGGCGTCGGATTTCCAACCCTCGTGGTGGGCTCTTGGAAAGCGAGTTCGCAAGCTCCTTCGCAACCGGCGGAGCCACAGCCTGTCGAGACCCGCGATCGCAGCGAGGCTCTGGCCGCGCCTTGCGAGAAGCACCATCGCGGAGCTGACTCCCCGGAGTCCGGTCTTGTGGGAGATCTCCCAGGGGACCTCCTACGTTGACATCGATTTGTCGGGGGGCAGGTGGCGCTCGCGGAGGTCACGAGCCACACAGATCCTGGACTGATCTGGGTCTTGAGTCTCCGGATCTTGCTCCGCTTCGCAGCTCTCGGCTATCGCCGGACCGCCACTCGCTTGTTCGAGAAGCTCTACGAGCTCCGACTCAAACCCGAGGTCCGACTCCAATCCGCTGAGATCCTGGGGCGTGCGTGTCTGGGTGTCGCAGCGGCACTCGACGAATCTGCGATCGTGAAGGCGCTCGCCTCGAATCTCGCCGCGAGGCACGGTGGGCGGGGCGTGCCGCTACCGGCGAGGGAGGCCTGGGTCCAGCTTCGAGAGCTGGACTCGAGGTTGGCCGCCCTCTCCTTTGCGCGAGCCTCTAGCCGACGAGGGCCTCCGCCTCGGCGGAGCGTGGAGAGCCTGTTGACACGCCTCGCGACACGCTCACCTGTGGTTCGAAACATGTGCCGGGGGTCGAACAAGGTCAACAGCAACTGGAGCGCGGGAGAGTTGATTCGCCGGGCTAAGTCGGCGAAGACCAAGGGCCTTGACCGGCGGCGGTATCTGGCCGCAGCCGCTCGCCGCGGGCGACCCGACGCGCTCCTGCGCTTGGCCGGGCTCCCGCAAACAGCCCCGCCGCTTCGACGCATTCTGATTCAGATTTTGTTGTCGTGTGAGGACGGGCCTCTGGCGGAGCGCCGCTACTGGCGGAAAGCAATCCTGATGCTCAACCGGAAGAAGGACGATCCCACGTTGACGTTTCTGAGGGCGCAGCACGACCGGACGGCGACGCTTCTCCGTCGCCTCCAGGAAACCCCTGACGACCCCGCCCTCTGGACCGCCTTCTACCTAGAGCGGGAGCGGGTTTGGTGCGCAGCGGGCTACCCCGCGCTTCCCGAATGGGGCGCCTGGGGAACTCCCCTCGAGCTCCTCGATGCACTCAAGCGCTAGAGGGCGCCCAGATAGACCGCGCAGAGCTTGAAGGTGATTCCGGCCGCTAAGCCGAGCCCGAGCAGGACTCGCATTCGGTTCATTTCACCGAGCTTGCGGAGCGTCATGAAGCGGAGGTAGCTGTAGCGAGCGTAGAGGAGCGCCTCTGGGCTCTGGTGGTCGACGCTTCGGTAGTGGGTCTTGAGGAAGTCGCTGAAGTTGCGCTGGTGGCGCATGAAGCCTTGGAAGTCGAGGTCGGGGGCGAGGTCGGGGAGCACGTCGCCGATCGCGTCTTCGCGGCCCTCCGACGCGTGCACGCTGCGGCCGGCCAGGACCCGGAAAATGTAGATGTAGACGAAGGCCAGGAGGAGGCCGATCGCGAGGCTCCAGGCGGCGAGCGTCAGGAGCGCTAAGCCGTGGTGCGCCCCGCCGATCGCGGCCGCAGCTCGGCCGACCTCAGCGTTGAGCAGGTAACCGAGCGTTAGGACGCCAAAGCCCATCAGGAAGTTGCCGAGCTGGTCGACGGACTCGACGGTTCGCAGCGAGCCGCTCAGATAGTGGCGGAGGAGATCCTCGTGGCGTGCGGTCTCACAGAGGGGGCGTTGGGCGGTGCGCATGGGTGACTCCTTGACCCTGAGTCTCCAGGCAACAGACGGACCATGAGCGCCGTCAGGAGTTAGAGCGAGCCTGCCCCGATTCGGTGCCCCAGATCGGGGCAGTGAGTCAGGCCAGTGAGTCAGGCCAGCGAGTCAGGCCAGCGAGTCAGGCCAGTGAGTCAGGCCAGTGAGCAAGGCCAGTGAGCAAGGCCAGCGCCCCAGGGCGGCGGCACTCACTCGGGGAGGGCGCGGATCCTCTGAATCAACCAGCTCGTGGAGTGCGCCTTGGAGTCGCCCACGATCGCGATTTCGCCCCCATAGCTCAGGACCGTCTCCCGCTCAGGGATCGTCTTGGGGTCGTATTCGGTCCCCTTGGCGTGCACATGGGGCTCGAGGAGCTTGAGGAGAACGTCGACGGTCGGCTCGTCGAAGACCGTGACGTAGTCGACGTAGCGCAGCGCGGCGAGCACTTCGGCCCGCTCGGCCTGGGGCTGGATCGGGAGCTGAGGGCCCTTGTAGGAGCGAACCGAGGCGTCGGAGTTGAGCCCGACGACGAGCAGGTCGCCCTCGGCTCGCGCGCCCTGGAGGGATCGGATATGTCCAACGTGGATAATGTCGAAGGTTCCGTTGGTGAACACGACGCGTTGCCCCGCCGCCTTGGCGGCTGCCACGACCTCGACCAGGGCTGCGCGCTCGAGGATCTTCCCTGGATCCGGCGCGCTCAGGGGGGGCCCTCGCGGGTCGGCGAGGTCCGAAAAATGCGGGACGTCTGGTCTTTGAATCGGCCGGAGTGCTCGGCCTGTCCTTCCATCCGTTGGAAAATGAACTGGCAGATCGCGGTTCCGGGGTAGAGCCGGAAGGTGCGGGGGCTCATGTTGAAGATCTCGAGCACGGTCTGGTTGAAGGTCCCAGGTTGCATGAAGCCGGCCGAAATGTGGACCAAGAGACCGAGCCGAGCGAAGCGGCTCCGCCCGTCGAACCAGCCGCAGAGCGTCGAACAGAGCCCGACTCGCTCATTGGTGATCCCGAGGACCATTTCGCGGCTGCCGACCTCGAAGTAGGCGCCCTCTGGGACCTCGATCAGCTCCGAGATCGAAGGGTCGCGATAGTCGGTGTCGTCCCGGAGGGTGATCGAGTCGTGGCCCGGGCGGAAGCGGCGGAAGTGGCGCGAGACGGTCAAGTCGACCGAGGCCGAGCCGACTTTGGAGGGGTCGTAGGGGTCGATTTTGATCTCGCCGGCTTCTATCGACTTGAGGATCGCGTCGCGGGCCAAGATCACAGGCTCTCTCCTTGGGTGCCGGCGAGAGCTTCGGACGCGCCCTCTCGGCGGCGGATCCCCTCCGCGATTCGCTCAGGGCTCGCGGTGAGCAGCTCCTCGCTGCTGAACTCGTCCAGGTAGCTATCTTCCCAGGTCAAGTCCCACTCGGTGACTGCGCATTTGAGGTCTTCGTAGCGACCGACCGCCTTGAGGGCCCGGACGCGGACGCGCTGGGTGAGCTCAGCCTTGAACCGGATGTGAACCAGCCCGAGGCCGGTGACCTGCCCTTCGGAGTAGAGCGGGCAGAGTACGAGCGCGCGTCCGTCGCGCTGACCGTGGCCGAGCCAGACTCGCGGTGCGCGGACCACGGATCGCTTGGTCCCTCGGAGCGGGGCCCCAGTGTCCGCGCGAGACGCCATGCCGAGCGCGACTCCGGACTTCCCGGCCACCTCCAGCCGGCTCTCGTCGGTCGGAGCTCCCAGTGGCGAGAGCCCTTCGAGGCGATAGACCACGGCTCCGAGCGCTTGATCCAGCGCGGGCTCCAGACCCGCCAACGCGGCTGCGTCCTGATCGGCGACGGCCCCCGGTTGAGCACCGGCTTCGACCAGCGCATCGATCAAGGGACCGGCTGGAGCGCGGGTGGCTCCCGCTTCGCGGCTGATCCCGACCGTGACGGTCTTGGCTTGGTGCTTGATCGCGTCGATCGGTCGCCGGAGCTCGTCAATGCCGGCGACCAACTCGGTCAGGAGGAGTTCCAGACGCGTCTTTGGCGAAGGAGGAGTCACCCCCACGCCGCGCCGTTCGAGGTCGAAGGCCAAGCAGAGCCGGACGGCCTGATCGCTGGAGCTGCCCGCGTTCCAGCGACCGTCCTGGACCGCCTGTTCGACTTCGTGGCGGACGCTGGACAAGGCAGCGCGCGCGCGGGTCAGGGTCTCGGTCGCGGCCTGTGGGTCTTCGCCGCTGACTTCGTCGAGGGCGGCTTGAACGAGCTCCCGGGCTCGCCGGAGTGGGGTCGTGAGCTCGTCGATCGCGCGCGCGACTTCGTAGCTAAACACGTGCCCCGCGATCGTGTTGAGCAGGAGCGCGACTTCGGGCGAGCTGGCGGGGACCTCGATCGTAGCGGCCGAGTATTCAGCGAACCGGGTCTCGCCTTGATCGCAGATCACGATGGGAATCGCAGCGTGCGCCTTGAAGATCGCGACTTCTTTGACGGCGTCCGCGGCGGCGGCGCCGGTCAGCCCGGCGGCGCACACCAGGATCATGGGCTCGCTGCTGAGGTCTATGTGTTTCTTGTCTTCGATCGTGTCGACCGAGACCGACTTGTAGCTCAGCTCGCTCAGCTTGATTCGAATCTCGCGAGCCGCGTGGCGGAGCGGTCCGCTCCCCACGACCGTCCAGTGGCGTTTGCGGATCGCGAGGCGCGCGGCTCGACGGGCGCGCTCGCGACATCGGTCCAAGACGTCCTGAAGGCAACGGGGGAGATCTTCGAGGCGCAGGAGGTGGGCGCTGAGGCTCTGGGCGGAGATCGCCTTGGAGCCTTGGGCCATGTAGAGCGCCAAGAGATAGCCCGCGACGACCTGGCAGTAAAACGCCTTGGTCGAGGCGACGCTCATTTCGACGTCGCGTCCGTCCGAGGTGTAGAGCACGCCCTGCGCTTTGTCCGCGAGGTCCGAACCGCGCCGGTTGACGATTGCTATGACCTGGGCTCCCCGCTCTCGGACGAGGTCCACGGTCCGGTTGGTGTCGGTCGTGGTCCCGCTCTGGCTCACCGCGATCACGAGTGTGTCGGGCCCGACTTGATCGAGCAAGAAGCCGGAGAGGTCGGTCGCGGGCAAGCCCAGGACGGAGAGTCCCTTGGGAGCCAAGAGGCGCCCCATGAAGTCGGCGACCGCCAGTCCGGCGACTGCGGCCGTCCCCTGGCCGATGATAAACACCCGGCGGAAGCTCCCGCTCGCGAGGCCTTCGCGGACTGCGCGGGGAACGACGTCTTCCCCGAGGAGGAACTGCGCTTCGCCCTCGACGCTCCGGAACTTCCCGCGCAGCGTCCGCTCCACCGAGCGAGGGGCGTCGTAGATCTCCTTGAGGAAGTAATGCGGGAACCCTCCCCGGTCGATGTCGCGAGTCGCGATCGGCGCCAGCTGCGTGATCGCTTGGACTCGCTCGGTCCCGTCGAAGCTGCGGACCTTGAGCTCGCCCTCGGCGAGGCGGACCAGCTCTCCTCGTTCGCCGTCGAGCTTGTAGAAGCGCGGCGCGAGCTCGACGACGCCGTAGAGTTCGGAGGCGAACAAGTAGCCGCCGCCATCAATCGCGCCGATATAGATCGCCTGACCGCTCCCGCGCTGGGAGAGGTAGACCGCGCCCGGGTCGTCGCTCGTCACGGCCCCGATCGCGGTCGAGCCGTGGAACGTGGTGACCGCTTTGGTGAACGCGTCCCAGAAGGACTCTTCGCTCTCGGCCCTGGCTGCGATTTCGACTGGAATGATCTTGGCGTCGGTCGTGCAAGCGCTCGGGATCGGATACCCCTCGCGGAGAGTTGGGTAGTTGTCGACGTCGCCGTTGAGGACGCCGAACACGATGCTCTGGGGCTCAGTCCCGACGAGGTCGTTGGCGACGGGGTGGCAGTTGGGCTCCGAGATGATTCCGTTGCTCGCCCAGCGTGTGTGGGCGATCACTTGAACCGTCGCGCGCTCGTCGCTGATCAAGCGGAGGCAGAGCGCGTCGCTCTCGAGCTTCGCGCGCAGATCGCGAACGTTGGCGCCGAGCTCGCCGACTTCCTTGGCGACTTTATGAACGAAGCCCAGCGAGACCCGCTCGGGTTGGGTCGAGCGCAGGACGGCGTTGTCGCGGAGCGCCTCGATCGCCTCGCGAGACTTCAGGTCATCTGCAAGCCCAGCTGACGCCAACTCCGTGCTCAGCGCGGCCCAGTCTTCGTGCGAGAACACGACCAGAATCCCCAGCCCGCCCGAGTCCCGACCGCGGACCTCGAGGCGCGCTAGTTGGTTGAGGACGAGGTTCAGTCGCCAGAGCTCGAACCAACCCTTCGTTTCGAGGGGGGCGGTCAGGAAGGACTCTGCGGCAGACGCGAAGTGCGTGACTGCGGTCAGGTTGGGGAGGGCGTCGCGTCGGATTCGCCAGGCGACGTCACGGACACCGACTATGGCTTGAGCCAGCGCTTCGCCCGCTTCGCTCGACTCCTCCTCCAGGCTGAGGTGGGCGTCAGCCGCCTCGGCGACGCGCTCCAGGGCCGTCGCGAGCGCCTCCACTTGTGCGAGCGCGGAGGCCTCCAAGCGCAGGGTCTGGAGCCCAGCCCAGTCGACGAGCCCAAAGCTGAGCGCTTCCAGGCTGCGGGTCAGCTTGACGAGCGCCGCCGGTCCGGTGCTAGGTTCCCAGCTCGCGAGCGCGCTGCAGGCGGCGTCGAGTCCACTAAGGCCCAGCGAGGCTTCGGGCTTGAAGCTGCGGACTAGGCCGACGATCCCGCACATGAAGTCCTCTCTCTCGGCGCGTCGTGGTGACGCGAAGCGCCCGAGTCTACCGACTCAGAGAGACCACAGCGCCGCGGGCGCAAAGCGGCGCAGGCCACACGAAAGCTCCCTTCGGGCGGGCTCGTTCCTTGCATAACTCCGACCCCCTGGGGCGCGGTAAGATTCCGCCCCCATGAGTGTCGTCGCGATCACCGGTGTCTCGGGCTACCTAGGGAGGAATCTCCTCTCTCAGCTCGACCTCGACGAGGACGTCGAGGCGATCCTCGGCGTTGATCGCGAGCTCCTCCCCTGCGATCCGCCTCCGAAGCTGACCTTCGTGAAGCACGACTTGACCCGGCCGCTGGGTGACTTGTTCGCCGATCACGGGGTGACCCACGCGATCCACCTGGCCGCGGTCAGCGTCCGAGAGCACGCAGCGGATCCAGAGCTCGACCTCAAGGTCGCCACGAATTTCCTCGATGCCTGCGGGGCGGCGAAGGCCCGCTCGGTGTGCGTCGCGTCCTCAGTCGTCGTCTACGGCGCCCACGCGGACAACAAGATCCTGCTCGAGGGGTCGATCGTGCGCCCCAACCCCGGGCTGCCCCTCGCCGCGACCAAGTTGGCTCTCGAGGCGCTCTGCTACGACTTCGTCAAGGCGTTCCCCGAGACCGCGCTTCAGATCGTGCGGCCCTGCCCCATCCTCGGCCCAGCCGCTCGCGGCGTGTTCACGCGCCTCCTCGACGGGCCTCGGATCTACGGTCCCTGGGGAGTCGATCCGCGCTTTCAGTTCGTGCACGAGGACGACGCGACCCGCGCGATCCATCGCCTGGTGAAGTCTGAGTGCTTTGGGGTCTTCAACCTCGCAGGAGACGGTTCGCTGACCCTCTCGCAGATCGCTCAGCTCGCCGAGCGGCGCCTGGTTCGCCTCCCCGCGATCCTGCTTCGCTTCGCGGCTTGGTTGGCCTGGCGCCTCGGCAAGTCCGATCTTCATCCCGGCCTCCTCCCTTTTCTGTTCCACCCCTGGTTGATCGCAGCCGTCAAGGTTCGCAACTCCGCCTACTTCGTGCCGCGCTATGACTCTGCGGATGCGCTCCTGGCTTACCTCGAGCACCGCGACGGGAAGGAGCCAGAGGCGCTAGAGCCCTTCGATTGGCAGGCCCCTCCGCCCGCGGTTCGGCCCGCGCCGTCGGGGGGAGAAGACAGGTTCGGCGTGCGGCCAGGACTCGACGCTGAAGACCGGGCCAAGACCAAGCCTCTCGGCCCGCCCCTTCTGGACTCCGACACGCCCGAGGAGGCTGAGGAGGAGGCTGAGGAGGAGGCTGAGGAGGAGGCTGAGGAGGAGGCTGAGGAGGAGGCTGAGGA
>JAESQQ010000477.1 GCA_016765095.1 Planctomycetota bacterium
AATGGCATCACGGTCAACGCGGTGTGTCCGGGGCTTATTAACACCGAGATGGTGCGCACCACTGTCAGCCCCGAGCGGGTCAAGCACCTCCGCGAGCAGGGTCTCAGCCTCCGCGCGATCGGGAAGCACCTCGGGGTCGGCAAGAGCACCGTGTCCAGGCTCCTCGTCCGAGCTGGGTAGTTGTCCCGAAATCCCCTGGCGTGAGAGCGCTGGCCGGGACGGACACCGCAGGACTTCCGAGGGCACCAGGCGGCGTCCCACAAACACTCCATTTCGGGACAAGGACACAACCCCATGACGACCACCAAGACCAAGACCAAGCAGATCGCGATTCGCTTCCACGAACAGACGCTAGAGCGCGTCGAGGCTCACGCTGAGCGGCTCAAGCTGGCCGCGCCGGGCGTGACGATCACGAGGACCGACGCGGTGCGCGCGCTCCTCCACGAGGCTCTGTCGCGCGCTGAGCAGGGGGCGTAGCTGTGGACTCGCGGATCTGCATGGACCTCGGGACCGAGATCTCCCGACGCGTCCAAGCGCACGTCAAGCGCCTCGCTCCTCAGGCGAAGGAGGTCGGGGTCCGCTTCGGGCGGGAGGACGTGGTGAAGCTGCTCCTCGAGTTCGGGCTGGATCAGGTCGAGTCGATCGAGGATTTCGAGGAGTGGGCCGCGAGGAAGGGCGTCGTGCTCTAGCCAGGTCCGATCGCGGCCTAGCGCGGCACGAACCCAGCCCTAGCGCACCTCGGCTCCGACACCCCCCGGCAGGCCCCCCATTGGCTTGGCCTCCCCCATAGATCACGGTGTCTCCGAATTTTTCACAGCCACGCCGGGCCCTCACGGTGTGCAGCTGGCGAGAGCGGCGGAGATCACCGTCGCGAGGAGGAAGCATGGATCTCCCGTCCGACGTAGACCTCGCCTGGCTGTTCTACGGCCTCCTCCTCCTAGCGTTCGGGCTCTTCGGAGCGCCTCTTCTTGGTGTGACCGGGCTGCTCATGGCTAGCGTTCAGGCCAAACTTGAGTCGATCGTCTTCGGCCTGTGGAGCATTATTGGGGGCGGCGCCTGCCTGGTCGTCCTCGACGGCGGATCTGGACTCGAAAACGCCGGGCTACTAGGGCTGCCCGGTGTCGGGCTAGGAGTCCTCTCGGTTCAGGGGCGTCGTTTCTGGGCTAGTCGCCGCAGCCCGAAACGCGAGTTCCTCCGCTCGGCCGTGCTCGCGCCGGGGGTCGCTGCGTTCCTCGTGGGGGCGTGGGCCTGGGGACAGCTTGTCTTCCCGGGGCCCTGCCGAAACTTGAGCGGGCCCGTCGAGGACTGGCAGGTCGTCACGACGCTCTGCTTCGTCTCGCTCGTGTTCGCGCTCGCCTGGCGCTTGGCCTGGTGTCCGACTGGGGGCAGCGGCCGAGCAGCCGGGGATCAGGCCCCAGGGGAGGCCGCGCGCTCTGAGCGGCGTATGCACGCCCACACTCCGGGAAGGGCGACCAGGAACATGCAGGAGAGCGTCGTCGCCGTGGCTGGCGAGACGAGCGCGACGGGTGGCTTTGGCAGGTAGTAGCTCGACCAAGACAGGGTCGTGGCGTAGTAGACCGCCAGTCCGGTGACGACGACGGGAATCCCGACGACGATCGCGATCTGGATCGCCCGGAGTGCTTTCGAGGTCGGGGCCCGCTTGGGGAAGCGCCTCGCAGCTGCGACCCAGACGAGCAGCAGGACGGCGAGCGTGATTAGGTGGCGCAGGAAGACCCGCGGGATCACCCACAAGCAGACCCTGTCATTGATCTCAAGGCTCTCGCCTATCCTCTCCAGCGCCTTCGCTGCAAGTTTGCTCTCTTGCTCGCTCTCGCTGAGCACAGGTCCGACTAGAACGGGAAGCGCGGGTTCTCCGATCGCGCTCAAGGCCCAGCACGCTCCCCCGCCAACGTGGCGGTTCGAGTCTGACAGGGCCTCCGCAAGCGCAGGCGCGGCTGGCGCAGCCGCTGGGCCATGAGCCGAGAGTGCTTCGGTAGCGGCCTCGCGAACATCCGAGGAGCGATCGCTCAATGCCCGGATCAGAGCAGGAACGACGTGCGCGGGGTCCGCGCCCTCTCCCTGCCCGAACGCCTCTAGCGCGCGGGCCCGAGTATGCGGGCCAGACGACGTGTCCGCATAGATCCTCAGGAGCCCTTGGTCCAGCTCAGGGCTTCGCTCCAGCGCGCCGAGAGCGCGGACTGCGGCCTGGCGGGTGTAGAGCTCTCGTGACTCGTCCTCCGCCAGCCGAAGGACATGCTCCCCGGCAGCGTTGGCTCCGGGTCCAATCCTTGCGATAGCTGCGGTAGCCCGTCTCTGCTCCTCTTCCGTTTGCGCGTCGAGCAGCTTGATCAGGGCGGAAGTCGCGATCGCGGCACGGGGGCCGAGTTCGCGGATCGTCGTGAGAGCCTGCTCCCGGACCTCGACGTCTGGAAAATCGAGAGCGTCAACGATCAGCCGTAGCGCACGGTCGGCTCCAGGCCCGCTCACGGCGAGCCTCTTTAGACGTCGAATCGCCGACTTCCGTCCGAGCCGATCGAACTCGTCCACGGTCGGCTCTTGCCCGAGCCCAACAGCGCTGCTGAGCAGGACGAGGGACAAGGCCAATAGCAAGGGGGCACGCACGCCTAGAGTCTCGCGGACCAGGGCGCTCGCTGGCAACCCACCTAGCGGGTCAGGGCCGCTCTTCGTTTGCTCCGCGACTTGGCTAGAGCCGCAGTCGCTCGTTCTCGCAGATCGGGGTCGGCCTCGAGCCGGCGCTGATACTCGTTCAGGGTCGAGGGGGTGAAGCGCAGGCCGCCTGTGCGGGTGCGTGCGCCCTCCGCCGCTAGCTGAGAGACCAAGTCGCGGTAGCTGAGTCCGGCCTGGCGGAGCTCATAGACCCTGCCCAGGATCCTGAGCTCACTCGGCTCTGGTCGAACGCGACCCCCGCGAACCCGACTCCCAAACGGAGCTGATCCGCGAATCGAGCGACGACGGTCACGGCAAGCACGAGCGAGCTCCGCCTCAAGGGCCAGGCGATCTTCCGCCTCGACGAGCTGGCGCAGGAACGTGAGGTAGCACTCGCCGCTGTCGCCGTCGAAGGCAGACGGCCCGCGATTGAGCTCCACGTCCTGGCTCGTGAAATGGACACCGACCTTGAGTGCGATCATGTCGGTCAAGAACGCGAGGCCCTCCGCAGGTGTGCGCCAAAGGCGGCAACTGGAGACCACCACGAGGTGCAGGGTCCAGGGTTCCTCGTTCTCGGCCTGGGCGATCGAGGCCATGAGGCCGGCACCCGAGGGGCGCACTCGGAGTTCGTCCTGAGCGGTCACGTCGTCGATAAACGTGTTGCAGATCTCGAACTCGTGGTCCGTGCAGTAGGCGCGGAGGGTGGCGAGCTGGGCGTCTTCGGAGAGCCAGTCAGCGACGGGGTTTCCGGGGGCCGTGCGGACGTACAAGAGGGACTTGGTCACGGGGTCATTGTCCGGACGCCCCCCGACAAGCGTTGTCGCCCTGCGCCCGAGCAGCTACTCGGAGAAGCGCGCGTCCGCCTCGTCGAGTGCGGCCCTTAGGGCCGAGTCAGAAGTGTCTCTGCGCCGCCGCCCGTAGCCCAGCATGACCCGCCTCTCGTCGCAGTCGAGGAGGAACCCGAGCCTCAAACCGCCGCTCTTGCCTGACCCTGGATAAGTCCACCTCACCTTGAGGCGCTTCAGGCCCGACTCCGAAGCCCCTATCGGATTGATCGAGTCACCCTGTTTCTCGCTGCAGTGCCGGTAGGAGTTGAAGTATTGGACGAGGTAGAGCCTGAGTGCGTCGACGTCGGCCGCATAGCGGGCTCCCAACTGCCCACGCACGTCGTCGACGAGGTCAGCCAACTCGGAGTTCAGATTGTCATACCGCCAGTGAATGTCACCAACGGTCAGAGCCACGCGGCCCCTTCGCGAGCGCTTGCCACGTCGAGAGCCTCGAGGAACTCTCCGTCGTCCTCGTCGCTGAGCCAGGGATCGCTGTCGGCAACTTGTTGAAGTGCTAGCAGCATGTTGATCCCCTCAGGCGCCCCTCCGGACCGGCCTCCCGCGTCCCACGCTTGTTGCCAGCCGGGATTGTCGTGGGAGGTGTCCGAGACCTTTTTTGCTGTCGCTTGGCTCATTCGTCGGCCAATTCTCGCGGCCAACTCTAGGAGGAGTTCGGGGAGCTCAATCTCGGCCGAGTCGCGGAGGACCAGCGTCTTGCTCCTGTATCCATGTACGTCGTCCTCTTCGAAGTCGGCCAGCCCCATTGCAGGGAGGTCTCGAAGCAGGCGCTTCTGGTAGCCAGAGATCACAGGCCCCTGCTCAAGGGCAATGTAGGTGTTTCGAGTGAGGGTTCGCCCGGTGTCTCTGAGAACGGCCAGGTCGAGATAGAACAGGGCTTTGTTCAAAGAGGTGGCCATTAGCCGCCTGTTCTGGGCTCCGCTGAGCAGGCCGAGGGCGGCTGCGCGAAGCCGACGCTTCTTCTCGTCGGGCGAGACTGTCTGGGCTTCGGGCATTTTGCGCGCGTCTCCTTCCGGCCTGAACTTGCCCCTCTTGGTGGTGGAAGTCAAGACTTCCCGTTGCGCCAAGGGTGTCGCTTGGGGCTTCCTTCGTGCGCTCCTGCCCCATGCAGCAGCGCTGATCAAGCCGGCGTCGTCAACCGAACGAGCCAGGCGACGAGGCGAGGCCCAAGGAGGTCGACGAGCGAGCGGCCAGCCACGACCAGGGCGTCGGCCGAGAGGCAGGCAGTGACGGGGGATCGGGGGGAGCTTCGGCCTAGTAGGCCTTCTCGGTAATGCTCCCTCTGTCCGGAGAGCGCCGACAGCGAAAGCTAGCCCTCAAGGACTCGTTGTTTCTGCTCGTCGTTGAGTTTCTTGAACTCGGTGAAGAGCTGCTCAAAAGCCCAGGGCCTCAACTCGACTTCGGGATTCTCCAGAGCCAGCTCGTCCATTCTGGCTGCAAGGGTCGGCCCAAGTCCGTCCTTGCTGTTGTGGACGAACACCCACTTCGTCATTGACCAAGACTCAGTGGACCACTTGCTCACCGCTTGCCCGAGGTCGTCCTCGATCTTGCTTCGCCAAGCCCTCTCTCGGTTAGAAGGAGGGGCGTAGCATTGGTAGACCACACCAGCCTTCCTCCGGCGTCCGTCACAGCCCCAATCACCGTGTTTCCCCCAGGCGCTCACCGGCTCGAAGTCGTCCGGGTAGGCGAGGCTCATGAGGCGACAGAACCATTGCTCGAACTCCTCGCCGTTCTTGGCTCGGTAAGCGAGCTTGAATTTCTCGTCAGCGAGCTCTGGGTGGATCACTCGGGGTGTCCAGTTTCGTAGGGTGGAGGCGAGACCTACCGTCTCGCCCTGAAGGCCGACTAAGGTCTCCTGGATTCGTCGATAGCGTCGCTCCTGCCGAGCCTTCCAGTCTTGCGTCCAACGATTGACTTCTGAGGACGGAGTCATAGGCGTCACTCGCCCCAACTCCTCGTCCAGCCCAAGGCCCTCGACGGCTTCCTTCACGCGCTCCTTGATTGCCGTCGCCAGTCCCGGCTGGGATATCTGCCCTGCGAGCAGCTCAGCCGAGGTGCCGAGGTTTTTCAGAGCCCCCCGCCATTCTTCAAACGGGTCGCGGAAGGACATACCCGTGGGCCTCATTCCTGCTCGGTGGAAGGGAGCCTTTCCGACTTGCTCAGTGAGGCGCTGGAGCGAAGAACAGCCACGTCCCAGGGCGGTAGTCCAAGGCGGTGCCGATGTGGACGACGAGCAGAGCCGCGAATCCGCCGGCCACGACCAAGCCAAGAAGCCCCCGCAACGCGACTCGGTGGATCGGATAGACCTTCTCCTCGTCGCCTTCGTCTGGGCTCTCGGGTTGTCCTGACGTGCTCTCGTTCACGGAGTCAGCGTAGCGGGGCGAGTTCCCGGCGTGGAGCTCTGGCCCGGGGCGGGGGTACGCGCCGAGGCGGGCTAGCCGGACTGGAATATCGCGACGCTAATCGTGTCGGAAACGCCGTTCGCGCCGAACATAGCCGCCAGGCAGCCGGCGGGCTCGAACACGGGCACCTGCTCCATTCGCGAGTAGGTCCAGCCTTGCTTCTCCCAGGTCTCAAGCAGGGCGTTCAACTGGCCGGCTACGTTTTGCTTCGACTTGGGGTTGTAGTTGAAGACAACCGCCTTGCTCTTCCTTGCCACGCTGGCCTCCTTCGGGTCGCCCAGCCTACTCCGCGCGCAGCTTGAAACTCGCCCCCTCGCGAGGTGGCGTCGGTAGCGCGCGCGGTGGAGCATGGGGCGTGGCGAATAAGAAGATAATCAGTGCTGGCAAGGCACTGGAGAACCGCCTGTATTGCGGCCTGCGCGACGACCTCGGCGCGGACGTTCAGTTGGCGCGAGAGAGCCTTCGGCTCAGCCAGTCGGAGTTGTCTGCTCTTCTTGGCCGGAGCCAGTCTTGGATTGGAGATATTGAGCGAGGCAAGTCCTGGCCCCCAATCTGGTTGACGGCAATCCTCGGCACAACTGGCGTCCTGCGTGGGTATCGAGTCCGAAAAGCAAAGAAGAATCGCAAGCCGCTATTCGATTTGCTGGCCGCTGGGCTCCAGCCCATGCCCGCGCGAGCCATGCGTCTTGAACGCTCTGCGGCCATGTTCCTCCAGATAGCAGGACGAGTGACCGACCAACTCGAGGAAGAACTCGTGGAGGAGATCCGGCGGGGCCTTCCCCCCGAGCCCAGAGGCGCCGGCGAAGACCCGACTTGGCTTTCAATACTGGCGGTCGACGGTGGGAGTCTGGTTGTCGACGGGCCGGCGGTTAAAGAGTCCCTCGGCGACGCATGGCCGAGGGTTCAATCCGCAATCGCCGACGCAGCGACCACGGGGAGGACGGTCTACGAGATGGCCGGCGGAGCAGTCCACGCATACGCCCACCGAGGGGGCACGAGCCCAGAGTGCGGACCTGGCTGCCGAGACAAGTGGTTGTCCTTTCTAGACCTAGGCCCTTAGTCGGAATTACCGGTCGATTAAGCTGATAAGTCCGGTTGATATTGCCGGGATTAACGGTTAGACTCCTGGGCAGTTAGGAGGACCTCATGGTCCAACGCCGCTCGAATGCCCCCAAGAAGACTTCGGTTTGCCTTCGCCTCTGCGACGACCTCCTCGGGCAGGTTGACGCGATCGCCGACGTAGAGGAGCGCTCTCGCGCTGACGTTGTGCGCCGTCTCGCGAAGGCCGGGCTTCGCGCTCGGGCCTCAGAGGCAGAGCAAGCAGCCTCAGCCTGATCTAGGCCCCCCGCTACTACTCGATCCCCCACCCCACCGACCGCGCTCCTGCTCGGTCACAGCCCGAGGTCTGTCCTCATGCCAACCGAATCACCCCACCGCCGACGCGAATACCGAATTCACCACCACGGTCCGTGGGGCACCGAGCTCCAAGCCTGGCGCACCACCGGCTGGGCCATGATCGCTAGCTGGCACGGGCCGCTCGCCAGGAGCAACGCCCAGACGGCTCTCGGCCGTTTCCTCCGGGCCGAGGAAGTCCTCTGTGGGTGAGCCGCTCGTTGACCTGCAGTTCTACTCTCGCGAGCAGCTCGCGGCGGCGGCTGAATGCTCCCTCTCAACGGTGGTCCGCGCGATCCGCGACGGGGAGGTTGCCTACGACGCGACCTCGCTGGGGCGACGGTGTTTCTCAAAAGAGACTGCCAAGAAGTTCGCGCAGCGCCTGGCCGGGAAGCGTGAGCTGTGAGCCGCGAGAAGATCGTTCAACTCCAAGCCATGCTTGCGCAACTCCTCGACGCCGGCGGGGACCTGCTTGGCGAAGAAGAGCCGCCAGGGCGCTGGAGAGTCACGGCGAGGCCGCCGAACTCTCCAACACCACGGCAGCGGCGGATCCAGCCGCCCCGGGAGTGCAAGCCTCCTCGCTGCCTTCTCTAGCCCTTCTCGAAAGGCTACGGCCTATGACTTCTTCGCCTCACCCCACCTTCCCCACGGCCTCGCCGTTTCGTCTGGACCTGTCCAGCGGAGACGCCCTCGACGCCGAGGGGCTCATTGACAGCCTGGCCGAGCTCTTCGTGCGAGCCGTGATCGCGCGGCGATCGTGAGACGCCCCCGCAAGAAGGCCGAGAGCACGCAGGCCGTGGCCTACGTCCGAGCCTCGACAGACAAGCAGGAGAGGAGTTGCCGAGACCAACTCGCGGCGATTCGTGCTCGAGCGGAGCGCGACGGCTTCGAGGTGGTCGAGCATTTCGAGGACGACGGCGTGAGCGGGACGAGCCTCGACCGGCCAGGGCTGAACCGGCTCCGGGACCACGTGGAGGAATCCTCCGAGCGCGGGCGGGTTTACGTTTGGCACCGGGACCGGGTCGGGCGGGTGGACGCACGCGAGCTCCTCGGGCTTGAGTTTGAGTTGGATCGGGCGGGGTGGCCGCTCTTCCCTCTCGAGGGGGCTCAGCGGACTGGCTCGGAGTTGGCGGACGGGCTCCAGAGCTTCGTGGAGGGGCACGCGGCGGGCCAGTTCTCGCGGGACCTGGCCGGCAAGACCCTCCGCGGCCAGCGGCGGCGAGCAGAGGCGGGGGAGTTGCGCGCGGGGGGCCCCTGCCCTTACGGCTACGCTCGGCGGGTCACCTGGCCGGGGGCGGAGCCAACGACTCTCCCGAGAGGGCAGAAGACAGGGATCCTCGCTCACGCCGAAGGAGTCGAACTCGTCCCCGGGGACGCGGCCGAGGTGGAGATCGTGCGCGAGTTGTTCGAGCGCTACGCCACCGGGGAGGTGAGCTACCAAGCCCTCGCTGACAGCCTGAACGCCCGAGCGCTACCCTCGCCCAACGAGGCCCAGTGGGGCGCGAGTTCGGTTCGAGTGATCCTCTCGAACCCGGTCTACGCGGGTGACTTCGCTTGGAACCGGCAGACCCACGCCAAGTTTCGGCGCCTATCGGGCGGAGAGCTGTCAGAGCGGGACGCCTCCGAGAGCGAGGTTTACTCGCCCAACGCTCGCGAGGACTGGGTGGTCAACCGCGACGTGCACGAGGCCCTGGTGGCGCGTGCGCTCTGGAATCGCTGCCAGGGGATCCGCGACGCCCGAGGTCAGGCAAGCGGCGGCGGGCGCCGGGTGGCGACTCACGCGCTGACGGAGCTCGTCCGGTGCTCGGACTGCGGGCGGACCTACACGGGGACGCGCCCCAACGCGGGGCGCTCGGCTCAGCGCTACGCCCACAGCAACGCAGATCACCAGTGCGGCTATCGCAGTGTCCTCGGCCAGAAGCTCGAGGTGGGCGTTTTGGTTGTGATCCAGGACGTGTTCCGCGCCGTCCCACCAGCCGAGTGGCGCACGCGCCTCCTGAAGGCAGCCCGTCGACTCGTCCCACGCCGGGGGCAGGGGTGCGCCTCGAATGCTCGAGCGATTCGGGAGCACGAAGCCTGGATCAAGACCGCAGTCGGGAACCTCGGGCGTGTGTCCGGAGCGGCGGCGGGAATCCTGGCTGACCAGATCGAGGAGCGGCAGAAGCGGCTCGAGGCGCTCCGAGTCCAGACCGTGGCCGAAGTCGTGCCCGTGACCCTCGACCCAGAGGAGGTGGCTGAGGAGGCCCTGGAGCTCGTCTACGAGGTCGCGACGCTCGGACTCGACATGAGCCCTGCTTCCCGCCGGCAGGTCTACCAGCTCGTCCTAGAGGCCGTCGTGCCCCGCTTCGAGCGCGTAGAGCGTGAGGGCCGGCGAGCGCTGAACCGTTTCCTGGGCGCGACGCTGACCCTGACGGGCGAGGCTAGAGGAGTGCTGTTACTGAATGTCGCGCGAGCACGTTGACCTCGAGCATTTCGCGCCAGTCGTCGGTCGAGCCGGTCGCGAGCGGGCTCTTGCGCCCGAGGCCGGCGTTGTTCACGAGCACGTCGACTCCGCCCCAGCGCTCGCGGACGGCCGCGAACGCAGCCAGGATCTGGTCCTCTTGGCGGAGATCCGCGCAGAGCGGGAGGAAGTCTTCGCGGCGCTCGGGAGGCAGCGCGTCGCGCAAGGCGTCGAGTCGGTCTTGCCTGCGGGCGAGGGCCGCGACCTTGAGACCTTCGCGGGCGAGGCGCTCGGCGATCGCGCGCCCGATCCCGGCGGAGGCCCCGGTCACGAGGGCCACTTTCCCTTGCCAGCGCTGCATGCCTAGATCTTCGCCAGGTCGCTGCCCTGGCCGCGCTGTCGCGCGAGGACACGTGCGACCACGTAGTCGGCGTAGTGCTCTGCTGCCACGAGGCCGGTCGCCTCGTGGAGACCTCGGAACCCGCCAAAGGCGGTGACCTCGAACACGACCGGCCCTTCGGGCGTCTCGGCCACGTCAACGCTCGCGAAGTCGAGCCCGAAGATCGCCTGGGCTCGGCGCGCGAGTTCGATCACCTCGGGGCCAGGGTCCGCGGGGGCGTAGTGACCGCCGGCGCGAATCGTGGTGTTCCAGCTCCCCTCCGCAGCCACTCGGGCGTAGGTCCCGAGGTGCTCGCCGCCAAGGAACACGACCCCCAGGTCGCGGCCGGGGAGCGTCACGTGCTTTTGGGCGTAGACGAGCGGGTGCTTGTTGCAAAAGGCCTGGACCTCCGCCTCGAGGGCCGGGTCGTCAGCCTTGAGGAGGCGCATGCCTCGGGCCTTGGTCGAGTAGATCGGCTTGAGGACCCCAGCACCAAAGCGGCGGATCGCCGCCACGATCTCGCGGGGGTCTTGGCTGACGACGGTCGCGGGCACGGGAATGTCCGCCCCGCGGAGCGCGAGGGTCACGCTCAACCGGTTGAGGTGGCGGAGGATTCGGGCCGGACTCGAGAAGCAGGGCACGCCGCTCCGCTCGACGTAGCGCAGGAACTCGAGCCGATCGAGGAGCAGGGTTCCGTAGCTCTTGCCGGCCTTCTTGAGCGCGAGACCGTCGAGGTCGCAGAGGTTTATGTCCTCGTAGCGGACGACGCCGCGTTCGGAGTCGAACCACACGCGGTCCATGTCGACGAGCAAGCGGAAGCCGGTCCGCGACTCGATCGCGTCGCAGAGCGCCTCGGACGACCAGCCGCCGGGGACCCCCACGACCGCGATCTTGAGAGGAGGGGACTCAGTCACCGAGCACCTCCTCGGGCAGGCGGAACGTGGTCGGGTCGCAGGACGCGAGGCGCTCTAGGAGGTAGCGGGAGCGCATGAAGAGCTCTCGGGCGAGGTCGGCGGTGAGCAAGAACCGGGTCGAAGTCGCGAACGAGCGCGCGAGGCCGAACGCGAGACGAGCCTCGAAGGTCTTGTCCCCTTGCTCATGGGCGAACTCGCGGCAGGCCGAGAGGAAGCGGCGCCCGGCCCGGGCGAGTCGGCGTCGGAGCGGCGTCGAGAGGACGCGCAGGCGGAGCGGTGAGACGAGGAACACCGAGACGTCTTGAACGTAGTCCCCGATCTGGCTCCGGTGCAGGTCGAGGAAATGGACCCGGTCGCCCTCGTGGGTGTAGAGCACGTTGTCGAGGTTGAGGTCGCCGTGGATCAAGACGCCAAAGGGAGCCGAGAGGCTGGCCTCGAGCGGTCCGACTCGGGTCAGGAGCTCTTCAAAGCTGGGCCACTCGAGGCTCCCGATCACTTGGCTGGGCTCTTGGAAGTCGGGGTGGACGGCATAGACGGCCCCGGGCGAGACTGGAGCTGGTCTAGGTAGCCGGCGTGGCTCGGCTCGGCTTGGCGCGTCTCGTTCCAGACCCACTGGAGGCTCTCCGCGAGGCGGTCGAGTCCGCAGCGGACGTCGACTTCGTCTGCCTCGAGGAGGAGCGTCTCGAAGGTCCGTCCGGGGAGGAACTCGTAGACGATCGCGCCTTGATCTCCTTGCTGTTGGAACTCGCGAACTGCAGGCGCCAGTCCGGGGTCGAGGGCGCGCCAGCGCTCGGTCGCGAGCTTCTCGATTTGGAGCTTCTCGAGACGTCCGTCCTTGACGATCACGGCTGCGTCCGAGTCTCCCTCGCGGGAGACGCTCCGGATCGTGGCACCCGAGCGCGTCTCGGCGACCTGGTCGAGGGTCAGCGAGTCGAGGGGGTGCTCCTCGCCGAGGACCTCGCCCAGGGCCCAGAGGCGATCGACCTTGATCGCCTCGCCCAGGCAGGCCGAGAGGACGGCTTCACCGGCCCGGAGGAGAATGTCGCCCATTTTCTCCAACGAGCGGAACAGGAACAAGAGCGTGACTTGGGTCTGGGCGTGCTCTCCGGCCTCGAGGTCTTCGATCGCCTGAGCCAGGTCCCGTTCGAAGACTTCGTCGAGGCGACCTTCGACTTGGCACACCCGGAGCGCTGCGTGGGGGTCGAGGTCGAACAGCGCTCCCTCGAGGCGGCCGAGTCCGTCGAGGAGCGGATCGAAGTAGGGCGCGAACTCGATCAGGAACAGGACCTCGTCGTCCTCCAGATAGGAGACTTGATTCACGAGGCGGAGGCACTCGTCGGCGAGGTCTTGGAGCGCGCCGGCCACGAGCTCGGCAGCTCGCAGGGTCCGCGCTGAGCGGTTGTCTTTCGCCGGGCGGCGGGGCGCGAAGGCCTTGCGCTGGATCGCGCGGCGGAGGTTGTTGATATAGGGCTCGCGGGCCGCGATCGCGGCTGCGAGCGGCTCGCTCGGTGTCGCGAGGTAGTCGCGGGTCCGAGCCACCTGAGTCCGCCCCTCGAGGATCAGGAACCGGAGGTTCTCGGAGATTCCTTCTGCCAGAAGCGAGGGGCTCATGTGAGCGGCCTCGCGCGGCGCTCGGTGGGCGGAGCGATCACTTCCCGGCCTTGGGTCCGCTGATCTCGAGGGGGGCTTGGTCGGTCTCGATCTGGTCGGTCTCGAGCCAGCTGATTCGCAGGTCGAGGCGGGTTCGGTCGCGCTTGCGGACGGCCCGGATTCCCAGGGTCAGGAGCCCCTCGGGCTCGAGGATCAACTCCTGATCCCCCTGGCTGATCCGGACCTGCCCTGCGCGGAGTCCGGCCGTGAGCGCCTCGAGGTAGGCCACGATCGACTCGCGGTCCTGGAGGGATTCGTGTTCGAAGGAGTTCTTCTTTCCCATGGGCCCATTGTGGCCCCCGAGAGCGAATCCCTCAAAGGGCACCGGGACAGCGTCTCAGGTCGGCTAGAATCAGCGCCTCTGCGTCCCAGGGCGCCTTTGGAGCGGAAATGACCGACGCCGACGAGACCCCAGCGGACGAGTCCTCCCCCGCTGAGGGCGGAATCCAGCCCCTGCGGGCCGCCTCGATGCGAATTGAAGACGTCGTGATCGGGTCGCTCGTGAACGAGGGGGACGACACCGTGTTCGAGGAGATGCAGGGGCTCCAGCCCGCCTCGACTCGCACGGAGGGGATCGAGACCGACGACACGCCCTTGATCCTCCTCGACGACGACGACTGCCTCGACACCGATAGCGACGAACTCTCGATCCCGGCTCTGGTGGGGGAAGTCAAGCGGCTGCGGAGCCACAACCAGATCATCCGCACCGAGCGGACTTCGATCGCAGGGCGGAAATACGCCCTCGAGATCGTGATCGAGTCGCTGCGCGAGAAGGCTGAGGAGGCGGGCGAGAGCCTTGACGAGCTCGAGGCCGTCGGGCAGGGCGACCCCGAGGAGTTCGCGGCGATCGTCCAAGGGCTGCGCCTGATCCTCGACGACCTCCGTCGGATCGCTGATAGCAAGGCCGTCTTGGAGCAGGACCTCGAGGAGGAGCGGCGGAGGCACCTCGAAGAGCGGCAGGCCTTCGAGCAGAAGGCGTCCGAGCACGAGGAGACGATTCAAGGCCTGCGCCACGAGCGCGACTCACTTCGGACCACGGTCGCGACGGTCGAGCAGGATCGGCTCGACTGGATGGAGCGCCTGGCCGACGTGCAGGAACGCCTCGAGGACGAGGAGCTCGCGCGGGGGCAAGTCGAGGCGGAGGCCGCGACGCAGCTCGAGAGCTACGCCGAGCGAATGCGCGCGCTCGAGGAGCGTGAGGAGAGCGCTGTCGAAGCTCGCGAGGGAGCCGAGGCTCGGATCAAGACCCTCGAGCGCGAAGCGCTGGAGGGCGCGGACGGCGTGGCGGCGCAGCTCGAGGAGGCCAACGAGCGCGTCAGCGCAGCCCAAGCCCAGATCGCGAGCGGGGAGCAGCGGGCGCAGGCCGAGTCTTCGCTCGGGGAGACGCTGCGAAGTGAGGTCACGGCGCTTGAGAGCGAGCGAGACACGCTCCGCCAAGAGCTCGAGGCCGCGCTGAGCGCGCAGGACGCGCTTCGCAGCGAGCGCGACACGCTTGAGACCGAGCGAGACGAGGTGACCGGCGAGCGCTACTCCATTGCGGGCGAACTCGAAGAGGCGATCACCTCCCGAGACGCTATCAGCGCCGAGCGGGACGGGCTCGCAGCGCAGGTCGGCGTCGCTGAGGAGGCGATCGAGGCGCTCAAGGAGGACCTGGCTGCGGCCAGCGCGCGCGCCAATCAGGCCGGCGAGCGGGTCGTGAGCGTCGAGTCGAAGGCCGCCAGCCAGTCGGACGTGTTCGGCGCGCTCCAGGTGCAGCTCGAGGAGCTGGAGGCCGCCAAGAGCGTCGGCGACAAGCTGGTCGCGGAGCAGCGTCAAGCCCTCCGCGACGTCAAGCCCCTCGTCGAAGATTGGTCACGACTGGACAAGGAGTGCCAGCGCTTGGCCCGTCTAGTCGGCGAAGCCCGCTCGCGAGGTCGGGTCGACGTGCAGGAGTTGATCGCGCGGGCCGCGCTCTTGCGTCGCCTGGAGCGGCTGACCCAGTAGTTCGCTCGGGGACGCTCCTCCCAACCGGTTGGCTTCGATCGCGACTTCCACCAAGTTGGCTTCGATCGCGACTTCCACCAAGTCGAGGATCCAGGCCATGAAGAGAGTTCGTGCTCCACGCGCCGAGGCGCTATGCTTTTCTTCTGGTGGAGGCCCCATGAAGACCCAAACAGCTGCACTTCTACTCGCTCTACTCTGCGTTTCGCAGGCGCTCGCTGACGATCCGCGGGTCGTGGTGGTCGGGATCGACGCCAAGACCCAAAAGGAGCTGGGGGCGTTTGGCGGCAGCTATCGGGGCCTCCACGCTCAGTTGATCGAGAAGCTAAACGCGTCCGGGGTGCGCACGATCGCGTTCGACGTTTACTTCCCCGAGAACGCTGAGCGAGTGGCTGAGACGGCCGCCCTCGCCAAGGCCGCCGACGCGAGTCGAGCCCCGGTCACCATCGGCTTCTTGGCTCAGGAGCAGCAAGACGGCACAATCGCGACCTTGGACAACGCGGCGGTCTTCAAGGGGACCAAGGTCTCTGAGGGCGCCGTCATGGCGCGCCGCGAGCTGTTCATAAAGCAAGACGCAAACGGCCTCTACGGCGAGACCGGGGCGTTCGTGGTCGCGGCTGAGGCCGCCGGCCGCCGCTCGCTGATCGAGACGGCGCTTTCGCGAGGAGGAATCGCGGACCGAAAACGCCTCGAGTCCCTCGGTGTGATCGAGGACGTGACCGTCGGCTGGAACGGCGCTGAGGTGAAAGTCCCGGCCCTGCGACCCAAGCTGGGCGCCAAGCCCCTGACCCTCAGCTACGTCGACGTCCTGCGCAAGAAGCCTCACCCAGCCCTCAAGGGCGCGATCGTGATCATAGGCATGACCGACGGGGTCCAAGACGTTCTGGAAGCCCCCGACCCTGCCCGCCCCAAGCTCAAGAAGGTCTCTGGCGTCTACCTCCACGCGGCGCTCGCCGAGCGGATCGTGAAGGCGGTCGCTGCCGACGACGCGCGACGGGCCCAAGAGGAAGCCACCGAGAAGGGCGGCCAGGGGGGCGACCGGAGCACGGGGCTGAACCGAGTCCTTGACGACAAGCTCGGCAAAGGCGCCAAGAAGGTCGGCAAGGGCGCTAAGAAGCCCTAGCCAGCGATCCCTCCCGCGATCGCGCTCTCCCAATCCGGGCAATCCGGGCAGCCTCTTAACTGCATCGCAGGGCTGACCCCCGAGTCGAGCACGTCTCGGAGGAACTAGTAAGTGGAAGCACACGATCGGGAGCGGTCACTGTCGACCCGGTTCCCCTGCCGGCAGCGCCCCTCCACGTGACCGCCCCGATCGTGAACTTCCACTTAGGAATACCGTGCCCAGACTAGTCAGCCCCAGGATCCTCCGTATACTTCTCCGCTTCTGCCTCCGCCCATCCTCACGATGAAGCCGAGCGGTCGCCCAGACATCGAGGAACACGTGCCTACGATCAACCAGCTCATTCGAGCGCCGCGGAAGTCCAAGCCGCGGAAGTCCAAGACTCCCAACCTGCAAGGCTGCCCGCAAAAGCGCGGCGTCTGCCTTCAGGTCAAGACCATGACGCCCAAGAAGCCGAACTCCGCGCTCCGCAAGATCGCGCGCGTCCGGCTCAGCAATGGGCGTGAGGTCACCGCATACATTCCCGGCGAGGGACACAACCTCCAAGAGCACTCCATCGTGCTCGTACGTGGCGGTCGTGTTCGCGACCTCCCGGGTGTCCGTTACCACATCGTCCGTGGGACGCTCGACGCCCTCGGCGTCGAGGGCCGTAAGCAAGGCCGCTCGAAGTACGGCGCCAAGAAGCCGAAGGCCTAAGCATGCCCCGCAGTTACCGCTCAACGATTCGCTATATCAAGGCCGACGCCCGCTACGACAGCATGCTGGTGACGAAGTTCGTCAACTGCATGATGCGCGACGGGAAGAAGCGCGTTGCCTACGAGATCTTCTACAAAGCAATGGACGAGATCTCGGAGCGGCTCGCGGACAAGGAAGCGCTCGAGGTCTTCACGACCGCGCTGACCAACGTCAAGCCCCTGATCCAGGTCCGCTCGCGTCGTGTCGGTGGCACCACCTACCAGGTGCCCATGGCCGTCAAGAGGAAGCGCGCGACCATGCTCGGCATGCGCTGGATCCTCGACGCGGCTCGCAAGAAGAAGGGTCGCCCGATGCACAAGCGTCTGGCGGACGAGCTGATCATGGCCTACCGCAAGGAAGGCTCGGCCATGTCGACCCGCGATCAAGTTCACAAGATGGCCGAAGCCAACAAGGCCTTCGCCCACCTTTCCTGGTAATCGGCTCCTGGTAGTCGGCGCTCTCGTCGACTCCAATGCCGCTCTAGCGGCGCAGTTGAATCTCTCAGCGCACGCCGCCCCGGGCTTTACCTGGGCGGCGTGTTTCGTACCAACCCAGCTAGAGCAGGTGCTCCGGCGAGATTGGAGCCATTGAGGTGGCCAAAAAGAAGGTCAAGACCGAGGCCTATCCGTTGGCCCAAGTCCGCAACATTGGGATCATTGCCCATATCGACGCGGGCAAGACGACGACGACCGAGCAGATCCTCTTCTACACCGGCAAGGAGCATCGAATCGGCTCTGTCGACGAGGGCAACACGACGACGGACCACCGGCCCGACGAACAGGAGCGGGGGATCACGATCGTGTCGGCCGCGGTCACGGTTCATTGGGAGCAGCGCGGAGCGACCCAACACCGGATCAACATCATAGACACCCCGGGCCATATCGACTTCACGGCCGAAGTCGAGCGCTCGCTCTCCGTCCTCGACGGGGCGATCGCGATCTTCTGCGGCGTCGGCGGGGTTCAAGCCCAGTCCGAGACGGTCTGGCGACAGGCCAACAGCTATCAAGTCCCCCGAATCGCCTACGTCAACAAGCTCGACCGGGCGGGGGCTGACTTCGAGGAGGTCCTCAAGGACCTCAAGGAACGCCTCCACGACGGGCCGACACCGCTCGCGATCCAGTGGCCTTTGGGCGAGGAGAAGGGGTTCTACGGCGTCGTCGACTTGGTCGATCACATGGCCTACACCTGGGAGGACGGTGCTCACCCTCCGCCGCCGGAGCTCGGGCCGATCCCAGAGGACGCGGTCGATATCGCAGGTGCCGCGCGCGAGGAGATGCTGAGCGCGATCAGCGACTTCGACGACGAGTTCGGAATGACCTACCTCGAGGACGAGGAGGCGGTCACGCCCGAATTGATTCGAGCGACGCTCCGGCGGTTGACCCTCGAGCGGAAGATCTGCCCGGTCCTCTGCGGCTCGTCTTTCAAACACAAGGGTGTCCAGCCGCTCCTCGACGCGGTGTGCGACTACCTCCCAGCGCCCCTCGACCGATCGCCGGTCGAGGGCAAGCAGCCCAAGAGCATTCGCCGCGCGGGCGACTCCGACGTCGAGGACTGGAAGGACGTCGAGCGGGCGCCGAACGCCAAGGAGCCATTCTGCGCCTTGGCCTTTAAGACGGTCAGCCAGAAGTCAGGCGACCTGGTCTACCTGCGCGTCTACTCCGGCTACGCGACGGACAAGGACCAGCTCTTCAACATCAACAAGGGGAAGAAGGAGCGCCTGGGGCGGATCCACATCCTCCACGCCAATCGCAAGGAAGAGACTGTCCCCGATACGTCGGTCGGCGACATTGTGGGCGTGGTCGGTCTGCGCTACACGGTCACCGGCGACACGCTCTGCGACATCACGCACCCGATCCAGCTCGGGGCGATCAAGTTCCCGCTCCCCGTGGTCTCAATGGCTGTTGAGCCCCGCTCGACGGGCGACAAGGACAAGCTCGCCGACGCCCTCGCTTCCATGGCCAAGGACGACCCCACGTTCAAGGTCACGCTCAACACGGACACGGGCCAAACCCTGATCTCAGGCATGGGCGAGCTCCACCTCGAGATCATCGCGAACACCTTGTCGCGGGAGTGGAACGTCGAGGCCAAGGTCGGCAAGCCGCGCGTCAGCTACAAGGCGACGGCCGAGAAGGACGGCCGGGGTCGGGGCCGCTACGAGATCGAGATCGGCGACAAGCGCCAAGTCGGCGCGGTCAGCCTAGAGGTCCTCAAGCGCCCGGGCCTAGGCGACGTCGAGGTCGAGTTCACGGCCGATCCCGAGGTCCTCCCGGTTCAATTCCACGCCGCGATCGAGGACGGGATCAAGACGCGCTGCTACAGCGTGGGCGACTACGGCGACCCGTTGATCGACGTCCTGGTCCGCGTGACCGGGGGCGAGTACGACGAGGACGACTCGACGGAGGCGGCTTACACCGCGGCTGCGTCTCGAGCGCTCGACAACGGATTGGAGTCGGCGGGCTTCGCGTTCCTCGAGCCGATCATGACTCTGACTGTGGACGTCCCCGAGGAGTTCTTTGGGAACATCATGCAGGACCTCCAAGCGCGTCGCGCGACCATCGAACAGAGCTTGGTCCTGCGAGACACGCGTCGGATTGTGGCCGCAGTGCCCCTCGCGGAGATGTTCGGATATGCCTCCGACATTCGCTCCAAGAGCCAAGGGCGAGCGACGCCGAGCCTCGAGCCGCGCGAATACGCGGAGGTTCACGCCAGCAAGCGGCCTAAGCTCTTTTAACTTAGCTGTTTAGCAAGATTCCCTCTGGCGATGGGCCCATCGCCCGCTCCCAGATTCCGTCGGAAGACCAAAGCCGTCGTTGAAGGCGTTGGTATCGAAGGAGTTGTGGCTCCGCCTGTCCTCCACGATGGGACCATCTTGCGCTCTAAATCCTTGAGGTTTGACAGCACTTGGGACCCACCTATAATCCGTCCTTCCTTATGCCGCAGGCAGACCCCTAAGGTCTTGTGGACAAAAGGGATAAGCGAATTCTCCTATGGAGCTGAGCCCGCGTGGGTTCTCTCTGGGGATCTCGTCTCCTGTCCGCCTCTTGCATAAACACAGTCAAGGCAACACGTCATGGAACGCATTCGGATCCGAATGGAAGCCTACGATCACGAGATCCTCGACCAATCGGCGGTCGAGCTCGTGGAGAAGGCGAAAGAAACCGGCGCATTCGTCATGGGCCCTGTGCCCCTGCCGACGCGCATCGAGCGCTACACGGTGCTTCGAGGGCCGCACGTCGACAAGAAGTCGCGCGAGCAGTTCGAGATGCGCACCCACAAGCGCTTGATCGATATCACGAAGGCCACTCCGGCCACCGTGAACGCCATCTCCTTGGTGCAGATGCCAGCTGGCGTCCACATCACGGTCAAGGCGTAGGGAGCAGAGCCATGGCTCTTAGCGCGCTCTTGGGCAAGAAGCTCAGCATGACGCAGGTCTGGGACGACTCGGGCAACGTGGTCCCGGTCACGGTCCTCCAGATCGGCCCCTGCCAAGTCGTCCAGGTCAAGACCGCCGACGGCAAGGACGGCTACGACGCCGTCCAGCTCGGCTACGACCCGATCCCCGCTCGTAAGGGCGGCGCGGGCGACCCTCGCGCCAACAAGCCGACGCGCGGCCACTTCGCGCGCCACGGCGCTGAGGCGCACCGGACGATCAAGGAAGTCCGCCTCGCGAGTGGCGAAACGGCTCCTGAGGCTGGCTCCGTCCTCAAGGTCGGAGACGTCTTCGAGGGCGTGTCCGTCGTCGACGTCGTCGGCACCTCCAAGGGGCGCGGCTTCGCTGGCTGTATCAAGCGACACAACTTCACGACGGGTCCCAAGACCCACGGCTCGAAGAACTACCGTGAGCCGGGATCGACCGGCGCCGGCACGTCGCCGGGTCACGTCACCAAGGGCAAGCGGATGCCAGGGCACATGGGTGCCGTCCGCAAGACCGTGCGGAACCTCCAGGTCGTGAAGATCGAGGCCGAGCACAATCTGCTCTACGTCAAGGGCGCAGTCCCAGGGCCGCGGGGGGGAACAATCCTCGTCCGCAAGGCCCGCTCGCCGAGGAACTAAGCATGGCGATCGAACTAAAAACAACTGATCTGACCGGAAACGCGGTCGGGACCTTCTCGTTCGACGAAGCGGCGTGCAGCGGTGGCAAGATCCGCACGCGCCTCCTTCACTCGGCGTCGGTCATGTATCACAACAACCTTCGCCAGGGCTCGGCTTGCACCAAGACCCGCGCGGAGATCGCTGGCACGACCAAGAAGCTCTTCCGTCAGAAGGGCACGGGTCGGGCTCGGGCCGGCACCGCCAAGAGCGGCACCCGCCGCGGTGGTGGCGTGATCCACGGCCCCAAGCCGCGGAACTTCGTCTGGCAAATGCCGAAGAAGGCGCGTCGCGTCGCGACTCAGAGCGCGCTCCTCGGCAAGGCCAAGGACGGCGAGCTGCACATGGTGAAGGGACTCGACTTCGAGACCCCAAAGACCAAGGCCATGGTGGCCTTCCTAGAGGCGCACAAGCTCGGCGTCGGGACGGTCCTGATCGCGACCGACGGCGTGAAGCGCAACGTCTACCTCGCGGGGCGCAACGTCCCGGGCGTGACGGTCAAGCCGGCCAACGAGATCAACACTCGCGACCTCCTCGTCCACAAGCACGTCTTGATCGAAGAGTCCGCGTTCGCGGCGATCACCAAGAAGCCGACCTACGTGAAGCCGACCCGCAAGCCCAAGGGCACGCGGAAGCCGAACGGCGAGACCACTGAGGAGGCCAAGTCGTGAGCAACGCGCTGACTACCTGGGACGTGCTGAAGTCCCCGCTCTACACCGAGAAGCTGACCTGGCTCAACGAGAACCACAACTACTACGGGTTCATCGTCGACCGCCGGGCGAACAAGATTCAGATCAAGCAAGCCGTTGAGGAGATCTTCGAGGTGAAGGTCACCGCGGTGAACACCTTGATCCGCAAGGGCAAGCCCCGCCGCGTCGGGGCCAGCTGGACCCACGAGCCCGCGAGTAAGCGTGCGCTCGTGAAGCTGGCAGAAGGCCAGAGGATCGAATAATGGGCGTCAGGACAATGAAGCCGACCTCTCCGGGTCGGCGCGGGATGCAGTTCTCCGATTGGTCAGACTTGACCAACGGAAACCGCAACCGGCCCGAGAAGAGGCTCCTCGAGAAGATCAAGAAGAGCGGTGGCCGCAACCACCACGGTCGGATCACCGCTCGCGGGATCGGCGGCGGCCACAAGCCGCAGTATCGCAAGATCGACTTCAAGCGCCGCAAGGACGACGTCCCCGCCAAGGTCGTGCAGATCGAGTACGACCCGAACCGCACGGCTCGGATCGCGCTCCTGCACTACGTGGATGGTGAGAAGCGCTACATTCTGGCGCCTCTCCTGCTCAGCGCGGGTGACGTTGTCATCAGCGGGGACGAAGCCGATCCTCGCCCCGGCAACTGCATGGCGCTTCGCAACATTCCGACTGGCCTCGAGATCCACAACGTGGAGCTCCAGCCCAAGCGGGGCGGGCAGCTCGGCCGGGCGGCCGGCGCGATCATTAAGCTCATGGCAAAGGAAGAGGGAATGGCCACGATCCAGCTCCCTTCTGGCGAAATGCGCAAAGTGTCGCTCGACTGCCGCGCCACGATCGGCTCGATCGGCAACACGGAACACAACACAATTTGCATTGGTAAGGCTGGCCGTCACCGCTGGATGGGCATTCGTCCTATCTCGCGCGGCTGCGCCCAAAACCCTCACTCTCACCCTATGGGTGGTGGTGAGGGACACCGCTCTGGCGGTCGTCACCCCATGGGGCCGACGGGCGTTCTCAGCAAGGGTGGCCTGACGCGGAAGCCGAAGGCTCGTAGCAACAAGTTCATTATCCGCGGTCGCAAGAAGCGCGGGAGGCGGTAAGCCATGGGTCGCTCACTCAAGAAGGGCCCCTACGTTGACGTCAAGCTCCTCAAGCGCGTGATGGGTCAAAAGGAAAGCGGCGATCGGATGCCGCTCAAGACCTGGGCTCGTCGCTGCACGATCGTGCCGGAGTTCGTCAACCACACCTTCGAGATTCACAACGGCAAGATCTTCCACAAGGTCTTCATCACTGAGGACATGGTCGGGCACAAGCTCGGCGAGTTCTCGCCGACCCGCACCTTCCGCGGCCACACCGGTCGGAAGAAGGGGTAGCCATGGTCGCGAAGTCAGCCAAGCCGCGCGTCAAGCGGAACGAATCCAAGACCGCCGCCGAGTTCAAGGCGTTCCACCAGTACGCCAAGGGCTCGCCCCAAAAGGCGCGCCTGGTCATGGACCAGATCCGTGGGCTCCCGATCTCCGACGCCCTCGACTTGCTCCAATACAGCAACCGTCGCGCGGCCTTTCAGATCCGCAAGGTCCTCAGCAGCGCGGTGGCGAACGCCAACCACGCCCTCGAGGAAGACCTGATCCGCGACGCTCAGGGCATCGTGATCCAGCCGCAGCCCGACGTCGACATCGAGGACCTCTACGTGCACGAGGCCCAGGCCAACGACGGTCCGCGTCAGAAGCGCTGGCGCCCTCGCGCTCGCGGCGCTGCTTTTCCTTATCGCAAGTACACCTGCCACCTAACCATCCGTCTGCGCCCCCTCTCGGGCGCGGGCAAGAAGTAGAAGGAATCAAAGATGGGACAGAAGGTACGCCCCACCGGATTCCGGGTCGGCATTTATCAAGATCACCGCTCGCGTTGGTACGCTCGCAAGAAGGACTTCGGTCAGCTTCTCGTCGAGGACCAGAAGATCCGCGAAGCGGTCAAGCGAGAGTATGGCTTCGCGGGCGTGCCCCGCGTCGACATCGAGCGTAAGACCGAAGGCGGCGAGGTGATCGTGATCATCTCGGCGGCTCGCCCCGGAGTGATCATTGGTCGCAAGGGCGCCAAGGTCGAGAAGCTTCGCGACGACCTCGCCAAGATCACCAGCAAGACGGTCGATCTCAAGATCGTTCCCGTCGAGCGCCCCGAACTCGACGCCCAGTTGGTCGCCGAGGGCGTGGCCGAGCAGCTCAAGAAGCGAATGAGCTTCCGGCGCGTGATCAAGAAGTCGATCGAGCTCACGATGGGCGCCGGCGCCAAGGGCTGCAAGCTGCAGGTCTCGGGTCGTCTCGGCGGTCACGAAATGGCCCGGACCGAGTCCAGCCACGAGGGCTCGATTCCGCTCCAGACTCTGCGCGCGGATATCGACTACGGCTTCGCGCTCGCGATCACGACTCACGGTTCAATCGGCGTCAAGTGCTGGATCTACCGCAAGGACCTCGAGAAGATGGAGCGCGCTAGCAGCTACCTGGCGAACGCTAGCAACCTCGCCGGCAACTAACTAACTGGAAGTCTGGTAACTGGAAGTCTGGTAGGCCTAGAGAGACCCCTCCCCGCTGCTCGCGCGGCCGGGGAGGTTCGAGACAACACCCACCCTTCGGCGACTTCCGCCGATCGGACGCTTCCCCAAAGGAGCGACACACATGGCTCACATGCCAAAGCGCGTCAAGCACCGCAAGGTGCAGCGCGGACGAATCAAGCGGAACGCGACTCGCGGGAACAAGGTTTCCTACGGGGACTACGGGCTCCAGGCTCTCGAGGCTGGGCGGATTCCGGCCCAGACCATCGAGGCGGCTCGAATCACCGGCAACCGCACCCTGGCGGGTGAGGGCCGGATCTTCATTCGGATGTTCCCTCACATGCCGATCACCCGGATCCCGCAAGAAACTCGGATGGGTAAGGGCAAGGGCGAGCCTGACAAGTGGTGCGCGGTGGTTCAGCCGGGCCGCGTTCTCTTCGAGATCGGCGGAGCTTCGCCGGCCGCAGCCAAGAAGGCCATGTGCCGAATTGCCCACAAGCTGCCCGTCAAGGTCCGGCTGATCGAACGGAGGCCCATGTGAGCGTCAAGAAGCTTGAGCTGGAAGAGCTCCGCGGCAAGCCCGACACCGACTTGAACAAAGAGCTGATCAACCTCCGCGAGGAGCTGTTTCGCCTTCGTTATGGCGCGGTCGCTGAGTCGCTCGAAAACACCAAAGAGATCCGCGGGAAGCGCAAGCGCATTGCCCGGATCAAGACCCTGCTCCAGCAGAACGCCACCCGCCCCGAGGGCGTCCCGGCGTCGGCGGAAGCAACCCCAGCCGCAAGCGAGGGCTAACCTATGACTGAGGAAACCACCACCACCCCCCGGGGCCAGCGGAAGGTCCTTGAGGGCGTTGTCATCTCCAGCAAAATGGCGAAGACAGCTGTCGTCTCCATTGAGCGAATGGAGAAGCACCGGAAATACGCGAAGTACATCCGACGTCACTCGAAGATCTACGCCCACGACGAGAACGAGACCGCCAACGAGGGCGATCTGGTCCGCGTGGTCGAGTGCCGCGCGATGTCGAAGCTGAAGCGCTTCCGACTCGTCGAAATCGTGCGGAAGAAGTAGCGCTCCCATGATTCAAATGGAAAGTAGCGTAGACATTGCGGACAACACCGGGGCCAAGAAGGCCAAGATGATCCGCGTGCTCAAGAAGTCGAACTGTCACTACGCCGAGGTCGGCGACGTGATCGTGGCTCACGTCCGCCAAGCCGCTCCAGGCTCGGACGTCAAGAAGGGCGACGTCGTTCGTGGCGTGATCGTTCGCCAGAAGAAGAAGAAGCGCCGCGCCGACGGAAGCTGGATCCGGTTCGATTCGAACGCAATGGTGATCCTGCAAGACGTCGACTCGAAGAACCCCAAGGGGACTCGCATTTTTGGTGCCGTCGCTCGCGAGCTCCGCGCGCGTCAGTTCACCAAGATCGTCTCCTTGGCGAGCGAGGTGATCTAGTGGCTCGTCAGAACAAGCTGTCCCGCCACTTCACGCTCTCCAGGCGTGGCAAGGAGCCCAAGGGGGTCAAGCACCTCACCAAGCTCCACGTCAAGACCGACGATATCGTGTTGATCCTGAGCGGTGACGACAAGGGTGCCAAAGGCAAGGTCATGCGGACCATTCCCAGCGAGGGCATGATCGTCGTCGAGGGCGTGAACAAGAAGTTCAAGCACATGGCCCGCAGCCAGGAGAACCCGCAAGGTGGCCGCGTCGAGCGTGAATATCCGATTCACGCTTGCAAGGTCAAGAAGGTCGAGGCCTAGCATGGCTAAGAAGAGCGGCGGCGCCCCCTCGGCGGCCTCGAAGATTAGCTTCAAGGCTCGCCCCAAGAAGAAGCTCGCTGGTAAGCCGGAGCATCCGCTCCCGAGCCCGCGACTCAAGGCGCACTACGAGACCGTCGTCAAGCCGTTGATGAAGGAGTTCTGCGGGACCAAGGCTGACCTCGCGACCCCGCGGATCACGAAGGTCGTGATCAGCATGGGCGTCGGCGACGCCAACGAGAACCCGAAGAAGCTCGAGGCTCTCCTCGACGACGTCGAGACGATCACCGGACAGCGTCCGCACGTGACCCGCTCTCGGGTCTCAGTGGCCAACTTCAACCTGCGGGCAGGAATGCCCGTCGGTTGCCGGGTCACGCTTCGCAAGACCAGGATGTATGAGTTCCTCGACCGCCTGACCGCGATCGTGGTCCCTCGCCTGCGTGACTTCCGGGGCATGAGCGCCAAGTCCTTCGACGGGCGCGGAAACTACAACTTCGGCTTCGGCGACCAGACCGTGTTCCCTGAGATCAGCGCGGATCGCGTCTCATTCAATCAGGGCATGAACATTACCGTTTGCACCACCGCTCGCACGGACGAGCAGGCCCGAGAGCTTCTTCGTCTCATGGGATTCCCTTTCCGTGATCTGACCGTCGTGATCGTCGGCCAGAAGCAGGAGGGCTAAGCCATGGCTCGCACCTCGCTCAAGGTCAAGGCCAAGCGGCCTGCCAAGTTCAGCACCCGGGCCTACAACCGCTGCGACCTCTGTGGTCGGAGCGCGGCCTACTACCGCAAGTTTCGCATGTGCCGCATTTGTCTCCGTGACCTCGCCCTCAAGGGCCTGATCCCGGGGATGAAAAAGGCTAGCTGGTAAGGAGACGCGATTATGATGACTGACCCAATCGCGGATCTTCTGACCCGCATTCGGAACGCCGCCGCGATCCGTAACACGACCGTCCGCGCTCCCCGGAGCAAGCTCAAGGTGGCGATCGCCGACGTCCTCAAGCGCGAGGGCTATATCCGCGATCACCGGATCGTTGAGAGCAAGCCTTCCGAGGGCGTTGGCCCTCAAGGGTGGATCGAGATCGATCTCAAATACGGACCCGACGACGAGGACGTAATCTGCTCGATCACTCGGGTGAGCAAGCCGGGACGTCGCGTCTATCGCGCCGCCGCGGAGGTCAAGCCCGTCATGGGTGGCCTTGGGATCGACATTCTCTCGACCTCTCGTGGAGTCCTTTCGGACCGCGAGGCGCGGGCGAAGAATGTCGGCGGAGAGGTGGTGGCGCGCGTCTGCTAGGCGTAGCCACCTCGAAAGGAACCGACATGTCTCGTATCGGCAAGAAGCCCATTCAGATGCCCTCCGGCGTCAAGGCGACGATCAGCAATGATCGCGCAGTGACGATCGAGGGCCCCAAGGGCGAGTCTCTCTCACACACCTTCCCCCGCGAAGTGACCGTGACCCTTGAGGGGAGCGTGATCACAGTGACTCGCGCCAACGACCTCAAGAAGGCCCGGGCTTTCCACGGAATGGCGCGCGCTTTGATCGCCAACATGGTCCAGGGCGTCAAGGATCCCTTCGAGAAGATCCTCGAGATCCACGGCACCGGCTTTGGCGCGCAAGTTCAAGGCGACAAGATCGAGTTGGACCTAGGGTTCAGCAACAAGGTCTACGTCAAGATCCCTAGCGGCCTCACCGTCGAGGCCAGCAAGGGGCGTCCCACGATCGTCAAGATCAAGGGCGCAGATAAGCAAATGGTCGGGCAGCTGGCCGCGCGGATTCGCGCGAAGCGCCCTCCGACTCCCTATGCGGACAACAAGGGCGTTCGTTATCGGGGTGAGTACATCCGCAAGAAGGCCGGCAAGGCCTTCGGCGACAAGAAGTAAGCGAGGGACGTCATGAAGCGTACCAAGCAGCAAAACCGAGTTCGACGCCATTGGCGCGTTCGCTCGCGCATTACGGGAGAGGCCGGTCGTCCGCGCCTGGCTGTCTTCCGGAGCAACAAGTACATCTATGCCCAGGTCATCGACGACGCGTCGGGGAAGACCGTAGCGGCCGCAAGCAGCCTCCAAAAGGCGCTTCGCGATCAGCTCGAGGGCAAGACGGGTGGAGTCGCTGCCGCGACCCTCGTCGGCAAGATTCTCGCGGAGCGCGCCAAAGAAGGCGGCGTTTCGCAGGTCTGCTTCGACCGCGGCGGTTACCGATACCACGGTCGCGTGAAGGCTCTGGCTGACGCGGCACGGGAGGCTGGCCTTGACTTCTGAGCAGAACAACGAGAACGCGACTCCGGCCGAGGGCGCTAAGGCTCCTGCCGAGGGCGCGAAGGCTCCGGCCAAGGCGGCCGAGGGCGCGGCTCCGGCCAAGGCGGCCGAGGGTGCCAAGGCTCCAGCAGACGGCGCCAAGGCTCCAGCAGACGGCGC
>JAESQQ010000478.1 GCA_016765095.1 Planctomycetota bacterium
AACGCGGTCGCCGGCGTGGCGACGTTCCCGCCCGACTTGGCGGTCGACAAGGCAGGCGGCGGCTACACCCTCGTCGCGACCTCGGGCGCGCTGACCCCAGACTTGGGCACACCCTTCACGGTCACGGGGACCACCGCTCAATCGCTGGTCTGGGGTGTTCAGCCCCTGCCCGCCGCAGAAGGCTCCTCGATCCTCGGCGCCGCCTCGGCTTCCTTGACGGTCACGATCGTCGACGCGGGCTTGACCGTGGTGCCTGGAGCGACCAACGCGGTCACGATCGACCTCGGCAACAACCCGGGCAACGGGATCCTGGGCGGGACCCGAACGGTCAACGCGATCAACGGGACGGCGACCTTCTCGAACCTGACGCTTGATCAGGCCGCGGGTGGATACACCTTCACGGCGAGCGCTGGCGCCTTGACGCCGGTCACGAGTTTGCCATTCGCCGTGAACGCGGCGACGGCTCGCCAACTGGCCTTCGGCAACAACCCAACCACGACGGTCCTGGGCGCCGTGATCAACGTCCCGGGACCCGGCGTCACGGTTCGAATCGAGAACGCCCTCACCGGCCTCGTCACGACCGCGACCAACCCGATCACGCTCCAGATTGGCGCGAACCCCGGCTCGGGAGTCCTGGGCGGCACCGTGACGGTCAACGCGATCAACGGCGTCGCGACCTTCCCCAACCTCACGATCGACCAAGCGGCGACTGGCTACACCCTCACCGCTTCGTCCCAGGGCCTGACGGGAGCCGTCAGCGCACCGGCCTTCAACATTACCGGAACCACGGCCGTGGCCCTCGTCTGGGGCACCCAGCCGACCGCGCTCCCCGGCACCACGGCTGAAGGCGCTGTGATCAGCGGTCCCGCCGGCGTGACGGTCACGATCGTCGACAGCCTGAACGCCGTCGTCCCCGCTGCGACGAACGCGATCACGATTCAGTTCGGCGCCAACCCCGCCAACGGGACCCTGGGCGGGACGTTGACCCAAAACGCCGTGCTCGGTGTGGCGACGTTTGACGACCTGAGGATCGACCAAGCGGGCGCGCTCTACAGCCTCTCGGCGAGCTCGGGCGCCTTGACGCCAGCCCAGAGCAATACCTTCACGGTCAGCGCCTCCACCGCGCGCAACTTGGTCTTCGTGGCCCCATTGGTCCCCACGACCGAGGGTGCAGTGATCAACACGCCGGGTGGCGTGACGGTCCGAATCGAAGACAGCGGAAACAACGTGGTCACGGGTGCGACCAACCCCGTCACGATCCAGCTTGGATCCAACCCCGGCTCGGGGACCCTGGGCGGAACCCTGACAAGGACCCCGGTTCTTGGGGTGGTGACCTTCGACGATCTCACGATCGACCAAGCCGCAGGCCTGAACACCTACAGTCTGACGGTGGGCTCGCCCGGCTTGACGGGCGCCACGAGCGGTGGGTTCACCGTTGGCCCGGGCGCCGCGCGGCAGCTCGGCTTTTTGGCCCCGCCCCTCGCTACGACCGAAGGTGCGGTGATCAACACACCTGGCGGAGTCACGGTCCAGATTCAAGACAGCAACGGCGCAGTCGTCCTCGGCTCGACCAACCTGGTCACGATTCAACTCGGGTCGAACCCGGGCTCGGGAATCCTGGGCGGGACTCTGAGTGCCAACGCGGTCAACGGCGTCGCGACCTTCGCGACCCTCACGATCGACGAAGCGAACGCGCTCCCCTACACGCTCACGGCGACCTCGGGCGGCTTGACCTCGACCAACAGCGCTAACTTCTTGGTCAACGCCGCCACGGCAGACAACCTGTTCTTCTCGGCGCCTCCAACCACTGAGAACTCCTTCACCGACATAAACAGCCCCGGCGGGATCGTTGTCTTCGTCCGAGACAGCGCCAACGGCTTGGTCGCGGCAGCGAGTCAGCAACGACTCGTGACGCTCCTGATCGGAACCAACCCCAACACGGGCGTCCTGATCGGTACCAAGAGCGTCATGTCTGTGGGAGGTCTCGCGACCTTCACCGACATTCAGATCAACAACCCGGGCGTCGGCTATCGGTTGACCGCAGTCGCGACCGGATTGACCGCGGCGAACAGCGGAGCGTTCACGATCAACGGCGCCGCGCCTTCGACCGGTGATCGCCTCACGATCACGGGTGCCCCCACCGACGCGGACCAGAACGCGGTCGTCTCGATCGTCGCCAACACCCCCGCCGCGGGGGCTCTGACCGTCCAAATCGAGGACGCGGGGGGGACCCTGGTCGCCGGCGCGACCGACTTGGTCACGGTCAGCTTCGGCGCCAACCCGGCCGGCGGCACACTCTCGGGAACGCTCACGGTTCCGGCCGCTGGCGGGATCGCGACGTTCAGCGACCTCACGGTCGACAACGCAGGCACTGCCTACACGCTGACCTTCTCGAGCGGCGCCCTGACCGGAGTCACGAGCGGCGTCTTCAACATTGACCAAGTCACGGCGACCAACCTGGCCTTCACGGTCCAACCAGTCGTCAACACGGGACAAAACGCACAGGTCCTCGGCCCAGCTGCGGCCTCGGTCACAGTCCGACTCGAGGACGACTCGAACACCCTCGTCACCACGAGCGGCGTCCCGATCACCCTCAGCCTGGGGACGAACCCTGCCGTTCCGGCCGGGACCCTAGGGGGCGGCCTGACGGTCCTGACCGTAGGCGGTATCGCGACATTCCCCAGCCTCTCGATCAACAACTCGGCCGTTGGCTACACGTTCGTCGCGACGGCGGGGAGCCTGACGCCGATCGCCAGCAACCCGTTCAACATTACGATCACACAAGGGGCTTCGCTGTCCTTCGCGCCCGGTAACGGTGGCGTCCAGCCAGCGACCCCGGTCGCTCAGAACGGCCTCCTGGGTCCGACCGTCCGGCTGCTCGACGCGGCGGGCAACCCCCTCGTGGCGCCGGCGGGATCGGGCGTGCGAGTCACACTCTCCTTCGGCGTCAACCCAGCCGGTGGAACCCTGACCGGTGACCTCTCCGTGGTCACTCTGGCTGGCGGCGTGGCGGCGTTCCCCAACGTGTCGGTCAACAACGTCGGCGCGGCTTACACCCTGGTCGCGAGCGCGGCTGGGATCACCCCTGGGGAGAGCGCGGGCTTCACGGTCACCGCCTCGACTCCCTCCAGGCTGAACATGTTCGTCGAGCCGGCAGCGCTCCCGGCCACCACGACCGCGGGTCAGGTGATCAACAACCCGGGTCCCTTCCCCTCGGTCGAGATCCTCACCTCGGCTGGACTTCGCGACACGACGGCGACCAACCCCGTCACGATTCAGTTCGGGAACAACCCGAGCTCGGCGACCCTGACCGGAACGCTGACCGTCAACGCGATCAACGGCCTGGCGACCTTCAACAACCTCGCGATCGACCGGGGCGGGTCCGCGTTCCGCCTGACGGCGTCAGCGCAGGGCTTGACGGGCACGATCTCGGGGCCGTTCGACGTCGTCGGCGGCGTCCAGACCGCCAGCCTGGTGATCGGCTCCGGACCGCTTCCCTCCGCGAACCCGACCGAGAACGAGAACTTCTCCTTCACGGTCCAAGCTCTAGACGCTGGCCTCGCCGGCGTCCCCAATGTCCCGATCACGATCCAGCTCGCGAGCAACCCGGGTGGCGCGACGCTGACGGGAGTCCTGACGGCCACCACGAACGCTGGCGGCACGGCCTCCTTCGGTCCTCTGAGCCTCGACAAGACGAACGGCGCCCTGCCCGGCTATCGGATCCTGGCGACCTCCAGCGGCGTCCCCGACATCCTGAGCGCCCCCTTCAACATTACGCCCCTCTTGGCGGACTCACTCGCGATCACCGTCCCCGCGCCCGGCCTGGTGGTCGAGGGAACGGCCTTCGGACTCACCGTGCAGGTTCGTGACAGCCAAGGTGCAAACCTGACCCAGGTAGGGATCCCCGTGACCCTGGCCCTGGCCAACAGCCCCAACGGCGGAGTCCTCTCGGGAACCCTGACCGTCCCCACGATTGGAAACGGCACGGCCGTGTTCGCGAACGTGGTCCTCACCGACGCGGTGGGTCCGAACCACCGACTGATCGCGACTTCGCCGGGCACGACGAGTGCGCTGACCGTCGCTCCAGGCTTCACTGTGACGGCGAGCCAAGCTCAGGCCCTCTCGCTCACCGGCGGCGTGCCGGCGATCACCGAGGGCGTGCCCTTCAGTCTCGTCGTTCAGCTTCGCGACAGCGTCGGAGGTCCCGTCGGTACGAGCAACGTGCCTGTCACACTCCAGCTCTCAGGGATCCCCCTGACCGGCGGCGAGCTGAACGGGACGACGACGGTTCTGACCGTCGGTGGCGTCGCGACCTTCAGCAACAACCTCCTGATCACGGGGAACTCGACCTTCCCCTTCCCCGCCACGCCTGAGTTCCAGATCATGGCGACGGCGCCGGGTGTCAATACGCTCCAAATCGGTCCCTTCAATGTCACCGCCACCACGGCGCGAAGTGTGTCGGTCACGACGCAGCCTCCGGCCACCACGCCGGTCAACAACACGTTCGGATTCACCGCGACCGTCCTAAACGGCGCGGGTAACCCGGTCTTGACTTCCGGGACTCCGGTCACCGTCGCCCTCGCCAACAACCCGGGCGGTGCGATCCTCTCGGGTGTCATGACGGTCCCGACCCTCGGTGGCGTGGCGACCTTCGCTGGCTTGGCCCTAGACAAGCCCGGAGTCGACTATCAACTCGTCGTGACCTCCCCAGGCCTGACCTCTGGCCTGACCGCCGCCGTTCCGCCGGTGGGCGTTGCAGGCGCCGGCTTCGACATCTCCGGCGCTGCAGCCGGAGTCGCGACGAGCCTGACCTTTGTGGGCGTGATCCCGAATCAGGTCGAGAACACGGCCTTCGCCGCGATCACGCTTCAGGCGCTCGACCAGTTCAGCAACCCTGTGCCCGCCGGCTTCCCCGTCACGCTCCAGCTCGCGACGAACCCGGGCGGGGCGGTCCTGAGCGGGGCCACGACCGTGCTCACCGGCGCGGGTGGATTCGCGATCTTCCCCACCGGGCCTAGTCAGCCCTTGCGCCTCAACCAGGCCGGTGTCGGCTACCAACTCCTCGCGACCGGTGCTGGGGTTCCCGACGTGCTCTCCAACACCTTCGACGTCACGGGCAACGCGGCAGATCACCTCGTGATCGTGACCGCAGGTTTCCCTGTGTCCGTCAATCAGAACACCACCTTCACCGTGGCTGTCCGAGTCGAGAACATCTCTGGGAACCTGCTCGGAAACGGTATCCCCGTCTCGCTCGCCCTCGCGTCCAACCCCGGCGGTTCGATCCTGAGTGGACCCACGACGGTCCTCACGGTGGGTGGAATCGCGACCTTCAACAACAACCTTGTCCTCGATAAGCCTGGGACCGCTTACCAGCTTCTCGCGATCTCAGAGGGCTTGCCCACGGTCCTGACGCCGGCCTTCAACGTCAACGCCGTCGGCAACAACACCCCCGCCGCGCTCGTGATCACACAGGGCCCGCCGGCGCCGAACGCAGTCGAAGGCGTCAACTTCCCCTTCGTCGTTCGAGTCGACAACGCCGTCGGCAACCCAGTCCCTGACGGAACCAACGTGACCCTCTCGTTGGCCAGCAACCCAGGCGGAGCGCTCCTGATCGGCGACCTGACGGTCCCGACCATAGGCGGCGCCGGCCTGGCGACCTTCACACTGCAGGTCGATCGAGCCTCTCCCGCAGCGACCAACTACCAGATCCTGGTCAGCAGCTCTGGCGTCCCCGACGTCCTCAGCGCGACCTTCACCGCTGCCCCCAACACGGCTCGGGCCCTCTCCTTCGCCCTCGGCGGCGGCGTCCAGCCTGGCCCTGCCGGCCCCTACCTCGAGACGGACACCTTCAGCGTCACGGTTCAGCTTGTCGACAGCGCGAACGGAAACACGCCGCTCGTGGGCGTTCCGGTCACGATCGACCTCGCGACCAACCCTGGCAGCGCCACCCTCGCGGGCACGCTGACCCGAAACACGATCGCGGGCGGTATCGCGGTCTTCCCTGGGCTGTCCCTCAACCAGTCGGGCACCTACACGATCCGGGCCACCTCGAGCGGTCTGACCACCGCCATTTCGGGCACCTTCGTCGTGAACCCTGCCCTCCCGCGTCAGCTGGCCTTCACCGCCAACCCGACGCTCACGGCTTCAGGGAACATCATCAACGTTCCCGGCGGCGTGGTCGTCAGGGTCGAGAACAGCATTCCCGGCGCGGTCCTCAATCAGCCGATCCTGGTCACCCTCGTGCTCGCGTCCAACCCGAACCAGGGGGTTCTGTTTGGCACCACGAGCGTCATGTCCGACAACAATGGACTCGCGACCTTCACGACCCTTCAGATCAACCGTGCGGGAGTGGGCTACCGATTGACGGCGCTCGCGAGCGGCCTGACCTCAGCTCAGAGCACCCTCTTCGACGTCTCGGGTGCGGCGGCCAACATTGGCGACCACCTCACGATCTTCCCTCTGGAGCCGGTCGACGCAAACGAGAACGCGGTCATTCAGACGGCTGCACTGGCCCCGATCACTGTTGAGGTCCGGGACACGGTCAACGCCCTCGTCCCGACCGCGTCTGGCACAGTGACGGTCTCCTTGGCCAATAACCCCGCCAACGGCATCCTCTCGGGCACGCTCACCGTTCCCGCCGCGTTTGGTATCGCGACCTTCAACGACCTCAGGATCGATAAGGCCAACGTGCCTGCGGCCGCCTCGGCGTATCAACTCGTCTTCACGAGCAATGGGCTCACGGAGGCTGTAAGCGCTGGGTTCGACATCCTCCCGATCACGGCGGACAACCTGAACTTCGAAGCTCCCATCCTCGGCAGCACGGGTCAGAACCAGCAGATATTCCGAGTCCCAGGGGGTCTCCCCCTGACCCCGGTCCGCGTGCAACTCCGCAACGCCCTGAATGCCCCCGTCGGCACCACAGGAATCCCGATCACCCTGAGCCTCGCGGTGAACCCGGCAAACCCCGCCGGCACTCTGAGCGGAACCACGACGGTTCAAACGACCATCGGTGGCGTCGCGATCTTCGACAACCTCTCGATCGACCAGGTCGGAACCGGTTACCAGTTCATCGCCACGGCCGGCAGCTTGACCCCTCAGCTCAGCAGCCTGTTCAACATCACGCCGAATGAGGCGCGGAGGCTCAGCTTTACGAACGCAGGCGGCGGAGCCGGCGTCCAGCCCCCCCTCACGACCGACGAGAACGCGGCCCTCGCGCCGGCCGTCGTCGTCCAACTCCTCGACTCGGCGGGCAACGCGATCAACCTGGGCAACGTGCGAGTCAACCTCTCCTTGGCGGACAACCCCGCCGGTGGGACGCTCAACGGCATTACCTCGGTCCTGACCGCCGGTGGAGTCGCGACCTTTACTGGAATCTCGATCGACAAGGCGGGCGCCGCCTACCGGCTCCTCGCTACCGCCTACCCCGGCGGAGCGACGCCTCCCTCGACGAGCGCGATTACGCCCGCGACGAGTATCCAGTTCACGATCCTCCCCGCGACGCCGTTCGCGTCTCGGTTCCTGGTCCAGCCGGTGACCCAGACCAGCGGGGCGTTCATCCTGGCCAACTCACCTTTTGCGCCCAACCCCTTCTTGCTGACGGGTGCGAACGCGATTCCCGCAGCAACGCTTCCGATCCTGCCGGGCACGGTCCAAATCGTGGTCCCGACGGCTTTGGGAGCACGCACGATTCGTGACGTCTTCAACCCCTTGCTGCCCAACATTGGCACGCTCCTCCCCGAGCCGGACGCCCTCCCCGGGGGTGGCACGATCAACTACACGACGGGTGCGATTACAGGAACCACAGGTCTCCTAGCCGGCGCAGGCGTCATTACTGAGACCCACGGCTTCACTGGAACAGCGCTCGCCACTGAGGACATCGCGATCGCTCCTTCGATCCAAATCGAGATCGTCGACGCCGGTGGCGGTCGCGTTGGGAGCTTCGGAGGTCCCGTCACGCTCAACATCGGGGCGAACCCTGGTGCCGCGACCCTCGCTGGAACGCTGACGGCCTTCGCCGTGAACGGCGTGGCGACGTTCAACAACGTCATTGTGTCCGAGGGCAGCCTCGGTCAATACAGCTTGGTGGCAAGCGTCGACGGTCTGAACGACACCGCGAGCGCGCCGTTCACCATTGGGTTCAACCAGGCGACTCGACTGGTGTTCGGGAGCCACCCGACGGCTCAGACTCCGCCCGCAGCGCCTATTGCCTTGGGCAACGCCAACGGTGGGGGAACCTTCAACCTCAATACGACCCCGATCACCGTCACTGGTGGCAACCCGATCCTGCCTGGCAGCATCGTGATCTCGGTGACGGACGCAGGCTCTACGGCGCAGACGGTCACCGACTACGACCCGGATCCGTCGACGCCAGCGACGGGCGTCTTGATCGGCACCGGCGGGGTCCTTCCTGTCGGAACGATCAACTACACGACCGGCGTCATGTCGGGTGTCTTTACGACGACGCTGTTTGGCGGAAGTGCGGTCACGGTCACGGCCTACGAGACCGAGTTCATCAGCCGGACGACCACCCCGCTCAACACGGTTGGTCCAGGGATCTACAACCTCAACGCGGCCAACATTCTAGCCACGCGAATCCGCCCCAACACGCTGGTCCTCAGCGGACCCGCCCTGAACGGCGAGACGATCACGGATAACGGCTCGGGGGGGTTGACCGGCACCGGCGGAATCCTCCCCGCTGGCGGCACGATCAACTACACGAGTGGCGCCATGACCGGGCTGACTGCACCTCTCCTGGCCGGCGACATCAACGAGGCGCACGATCAAGGCGGCGGGACGATCGGCGTCGCGTTTAGCGGGATCCGGGTCTTGGCACTAGACGGAGTCGGCAACCTGGACACGAACTTCACGGGCCTCGTGACGCTCGCGATCTCGAACAACCCGGTCCCCGGAACCGGAACCCTGGGCGGATTGCTCGTCCAGCAAGCCGTCAATGGCGTCGCGACCTTCGGCCCCCTGACCATCGACATACCCAACGCGAACTACTCCCTCGCGGCGACCTCGCCGGGCTTGACCAATGTGGTCAGCGGCAACTTCGACATTGGCGGGACGGTCACGAGCCGCGTCCTGGTCATGGTCCAACAGCCGACCAACGCCGGCGAACACGTGGCCATCGCGCCGGCCATGACGGTCCAAGTCGAGGACACCGGTGGTATCCCCGTTCTTCAGGCGGGTATTCCCGTCACGGTCGCCATCGACACGAACCCGTCGAACGGCACGCTAACCGGGACCTTTACGGCGCTCACCGGTCCTACCGGCCTGGCGAGCTTCGCAGGGATCTCGATTGACAACGTGGGCACGAATTACCAGCTCCGCTTCTCGGCCAACGGGCTGACCGGGGTGACCACCAGCCAGTTCGACATTACGGCGAACACGTTCTTCTGGGCTGGGCAACCCGATCCGGTTGCCGCTCCAGGTGGTACGGCGAAGAACACGGCTCTTCAGACCGGCCTCGCGATTCCGAACAACGACCTCGTGGTCCAGATCCGAAACGGCGTTACGCCGGTGAATGGGCTCAACGTTCCGGTCACGGTCAGCATTGCGTCGAATCCGGCCAGCGGGATCCTGGCCGGCACGCGGACGGTGACCAGCATTAACGGCGTGGCGACCTTCGCCAACCTCCTGATCAACAAGCCTGGCACCGGCTACACCCTGATCGCCTCGAGCTCGGCGGTCACGCCTTCGGGCAGCGACGTCTCAGGCGCCTTCAACATTATTGGCGGAGCCGGTGGCGAGCTGGTCTGGACGGCCCAGCCGGCTGCCAGCACGGCGGAGAACGTGGTCATT
>JAESQQ010000479.1 GCA_016765095.1 Planctomycetota bacterium
GGCGTGCCGCACGGACGCCGCCGCGATCGCGGCCGGGGGAGCGCTGATCGTCTGGCGCGTCGGGGCCAGGGGGCAGACCGCGATCCGCTCGAGGGGGACGCCGAGCTCGGTGTGAACCTCGGCTCGAACGGCCTCGGTGTAGGTCACTACGAAGTCGGCGCGCGCAGCCACGTCCGCCCAGTGCGCCTCCCGCGTGGCCCGAAAGCGGTCGCTGGCGAACGCGGTTCGACGCGCTGAAAAGTCGTGCACCGTCGCGACGAGGGCCGGCCCTGCCAGACGCGGGAGGCGGGTGTCGGGTCCGTGGAACACGTCCAACTCCCGCGCCAGGAGGAGGCTTAAGCGAGGGTGGAACAGGCGGCTCGACCCCGGCAAGAAGTGCCGCCGGCGCTTGAGCCGCGAGAGGAGGTAGAGGACGTCGAGCGAGAGGTCGGCGCGTGAGCGGAGCGAAGCGACGAGCTCGCCGATCGAGAGGCCGACGCCGGTCGGGTGAGGCACGGCCGCAGCCGAAGCGTCGATCCCGACTCGCAGAGGGGGGCCTGAGTCGTGCCTCTCGCTCACCGGCTCGCTCCTCTGATTCAGTCGATTGCGGGAGGCGGGACTCGAACCCGCACGCCTTGCGGCACAAGAACCTAAATCTTGCGCGTCTGCCAATTCCGCCACTCCCGCGGCTTGCTGGGAGTTTACACCCTGGTCTCGTCCGCGGAACCGCTGCCTTTGGGACCTGGCCCAGGCCTGCCCCCGCCATCCAGCGGCCAGACTCCCAGCTTCCTCCCTCGACCGGTATCTTCCTCGCCCATGAGTTCGATCTTCACCTCTTCGCGCGGGGCCCTCTTGGTCACGTTCTTCAAACGTCGCTGGCTGGGCGACGTCCTCGACTTGATCGAAGAGACCTTCGCTCGCGAAGACGGCGCTCTGTCTTTCGACGACATTGACATGGACAACGACTTCCGCGAGCTGGTTCGAGTCACGGGCCCCCAGGCCTTGAGCGAGCTCGCGAGCGGCGTCCTCCGGGCCGAGGACGAGCTCCCAGCCGGAATGGCGCTCGAAGCGTTGGCGCCCGAGCTCGAAGGGGACCTGGCGCTGGTCTTCCTCCAGCTCCTGGCTGCGAATCTCGCCTTTCGCCTTCGGACGCCTGAGCTCCTGGCCGACCTCGCGGCGTTCTCGGCCCGCGAAGGGTCCCCCCGCCTCGCTCCGAGCGACCTCGGCGCGCTCCTCGGACGCTGCATGCTGGAACCCGACGCTCGCCGCCTGATCGAGGCCGCGGGGTTCGAGGCGGAAGACCAGGCCGAGGCCCTCGCGGCCCTGAGCGTCACCGAGGTCGACTTGATCGGGACCCGGATTCACGTCCTGGGCGATCTCGAGGCCCTCGAGAAGGGGCTGGATCGCGCGCTCCGACCCCGAGAGCGTGCCGGCTGGACCCAGGGTGTCGGCCAGCCGAGCCGGCGCCGCCTCCTAGCGCACAAGCAGCGCGGCGGCTGGTTCACGCTCCTCGAAGAGGGCGACGTGCCCCCCCTCGAGTTGGCTCAAGCGCTGGCCACAACCGCCGGCGTCAATCGAGTCGCTTGGATCCAAGTCGGCCTCACCCCCGAAGACCTCGACCTCCGCGTCCTGGAGGGAACCCGCACGACCCTCGATCGGGCGGGGCTCACGGCTCTGGTGGGTGCTGAAGCCGACGCCGGGGACGCAGCGGCGTTCCTCCGCTCGCTGGGCGTCCTCGACCTCGACCCGGGTCACGCACGCCGGATCCCGCTCCTGCGCTGGGCTCAGGCCGCTGGGCTCGACTTCAAGAAGAAGTCGATCAACTCCTACTGCTACCTCTAGATCGACGCCCGCTCTGCCAGCGTCGCCCGTCACGGAACCGTCAGCTCCCCGGAAAAGGACGAACGCATTGCACGGGGACCCGTCGACGCCGGCTAGAGAAGTGCGGAAGAAGGAGGGGCGTCATGCGTCTCGTGCTATCGACATTGTTGGTCCTGGGGACGCTGAGTCCTCTCGCGGCTCAAGATATCACCGTGGACATATCGGCGCGCGCCCTCAACGTGCGGAGCGGGGTGTGGGGAACGAAGCTCGGCCTCGTGCGAGCCGGTCAGTCCTTTGCGGCTCGGGGCCAGCGGTCGGGCTGGTATCGAATCGACTGGCGAGGTCGCGAGGCGTGGGTCTCTGGCTCCTACGTCCAGCGCAGTCAGCGACGCACGGTGGAAATCTCCGCGACCGGGCTCCGAGCGCGCACGGGTCCGTCCATTTCGGACACCATTCTGGCGGTCGTTCGGCGGGGTCAGCGATACGTTCGCTTGGACCGACGCGGCTCTTGGGTTCGGATCCAGCTCGATCACCGTGAAGCCTGGGTCCATGGGGACTACGTTCGCGACGACGGTTCGGCGTCCACACCAGTCTCCACTCCGGCTCCCGCTCCAGTCTCCACCCCGGCTCCGGCTCACGCTCCAGTCCCCAACCCGGCTCCGGCTCCCGCTCCAGTCTCCACCCCGGCTCCGGCTCCAGCTCCCGTCTCGGGTGACCTGACTGGCCTGGACGTCGCACTCGACACGGGCCACGGGGTGACTGGCTCGGGGAGATTCGACCCCGGCTCGCTCAATTCTCGAAGCGGCATTCGGGAGTTCGATCTGAACCGAAGGGTTGGACAACGAGTCCAGCAGCTCCTCGAGGCGCGCGGGGCACGGGTGACCTTGAACACGTACCCCCGCGGGGCCGTCCGGCGCAGTCTGTTCCAGAAAGGGCAGGTCGCCCGCGGAAGCGACGTCTTCGTCTCGCTCCACCACAACGCGTTCAACGCGAGCGCACAGGGCAGCGAGGTCCTCGTTCACAACACTCGGACCAACTCCAGCTCCCAGCGCCTGGCCCGGTTGATCCAGGGGCGCTTAGTACAGCGTGTCTTCGGAGGCCAATCGCGCTATGACCGCGGAGTGAAGCGCCAAGCGCTTGGGGTCCTGACCGGGGCTCACAGCGTGACTCGCACAGCCGTCCTGGTGGAGGGGTTCTTCCTCGATACACGTGAAGTGACGCCGACTCGCGCGACCCAGTGGATCGAGGCTGAGGCAGAGGCGATCGCGGAGGGCGTCGGCAGCTACTGGCTGACACGCTAGGAAGAGGTGACTCCCATGCGCTCAGAGTGGGGACTGCTCCTCGCCGCAGCTCTCGCGATTCCGTTGGGGCTGCTTCTCCTAGCTGACGAGAGGAGTTCGAGCCCTCCAACTCTTCAGGAGGCTCCGCCGCGACCCGGCTCCTCGAAGCGGCGCTCTCCGCCGCCTGACTCGGACGAGAGAGAAGCCCTCCCGCCGCCC
>JAESQQ010000480.1 GCA_016765095.1 Planctomycetota bacterium
GGCGGGGGCAAACCCCGCCCCTACAAAAGCCCGAACAAAATTGAGAACCTCAAGGAAAGGAGTTTAGCGGGCCAGAAGCGCGAGCCAGCGGAGCGGGTCGAGACCCACCACAAACACAGCCAGGAGCAGCGTAAACAGCGCTGCGGCTTCGCGGAGGTCGAGATCCCGAAACCGCCCCGCCCCACGCCGCTCCCCCAGGAACACGCGCTGAAAGCTCCACCAGAGGCCGAGCGCGAGGAGCGCGAAAGGAGCCAGGCTGGCGAGAACGGCCCACTTGGGAAGCGCTTGCCAGGCACCCTCCCAGATTCGAGCCCGGGCAGCGAACGCTGCACTGAGCGGGATCCCGGCGAGCGCTAGGGCCCCGAGCGCGGTCGCCGCCGCCAAGCGCGGAGCCAGCGATCCGACCCCGCCTAGGGCGAGAGCGTCTGCCCCTCCCCGGCGAGCCGTCACTCCGGCGGCGAGAAGCACGACGGCCCCGGCCAACGCACCCACGGTTCCCTCCAGAAGCCCGCCGCTCTGCCCGAGGTCCCCGGTCACCACGCCACAGAGCGCGATGCCACCCACGCAGGCGGCGCTGAGCGCGGCCTGACGGCGGAGGTCCCTCTCGCCGAGCGCGGCCAGCGCCAAGAAGCCAATGCTCACAACACCCCAGGCGAAGAGTCCACCGATCACACGGGGATCAGCCAGGGCGTCTGGCCCGAAGGGCACCACGAGCCGGGCCAGGCCGAGGGCCCCCAGGAGGAGCGAGCCCCCTTGCAGGAAGGCCAAGCCCGCAGGGTCCGCGCCTGAGCCAGCCGCCGCCGGCAGCCAGCCGTGAAAGGGGGGCAACGGAAGGCGTGTCGCGCAGGCCAAGAGGAGCGGCGCCAAGAAGAGCGCCTGTTCGCGCGGCGAGAGCGCCGCCGCTGTGGCGCGGAGCGCGGCGAAGTCGAGGGATCCCGTGCGAGCCGCCAACCAGAGGCAAGCTCCTCCGAGCGCGAGGGCTCCCAGGAGCCCGGGGACGAGCAGCCGAATCGCGCCCGAGCGCGCTCCCTCCTCGTCTCCCTCGGGCCAGCGGAGCAACAGGCCGCTGCCAAGAAGGACGAATCCAGTCCAAGCCGCGGCGAACAGGAGCGCGTCCTGGGCCAGAGCCGCGACCAACAGGAGCGCCGCCCCGAGCAAGATCGGGCCGCCGTCGCGAGCCTTTTGGGTCATGAACGAGCAGCAGAGCGCCAGGAGCGCGATCGCGAGCGAGGCCACGAGCCCGATCCCGTCGAGCGCGACGAACCACTGGCTCCCGACGCCCGGCAGCCAAGATCGCAGCTCCGGATAGGCTGCGTCCCCAATGGACGTTTGACTTGCGCGACGGAGGCTCCCGAGCTCCTGGTCGAGCAGCGAGAGTCCTGCCCGCAGCCGGCGCTCCTCGCGCTGGGCCTCTTGAACTGCGAGGACCCCGGAGTGAATCGCCGCCGCGTCGTCTGCCTCGCGCCCGGCGCGCAGCTGCTCGACGGCGATCCGACGGCCCGAGAGACTCTCTGCGAGCTCCTGCTGCTTGGGGTAGGAGAGCCCAGACAGAAGTTGCGGCGCGACACGCTCGCGGAGGACCTCGCCCTTGCCCAGGCGCTGAGCGACTTTCCTCTTCGCAATGCTCGTCGCCTGAGCCCGGAGGGTCGCGGCCGCCCCGACCTCGAACCGCTGCCCGAGCGCCACCACGAGCAAGAACACCAAGAGCGCGCCGGTGCAGGCCACGACGCGAGCTCCGCGGCGAACGGCGAGGGCCAGAAGGCCCGCCCCGAGGGGAATCGCGCAGAGGTAGGTCAAGTAGGTCAAGGAGGCGCTCACAGGCGCAGAATCCTATCCTGCGAGAGGCGTTGGGTGCGATCTGTGGACGACCGAACCCCTCAGCTCCTCCGCGGGCGGCAAGAGAGGGGCGAGACCCATGTGGAGAAGGCGCGGCGGAGACCCCTGAGCGCTCGTTCGAATTACGTCCACCGGACGCGGCACCCACGAGGCACCTCTACAATCGGCCCATGACCCTCGCTAAACCCGTGATCCAGTGAGCCAGGTGCGTGGCGACACACGCCGGGGGATTTGGGGCTTCCTGGATCGCTACCCGTTCACGATCGGGGTCGTCGCGATCTGCTTGTCGCTGTTCGTTTACGCAGGGTTTCGCTCCGGCGGCTGGCCCGTGGACCCCGACCTCGGGTTGCTCCTTGGAGCCAACGACTCAGCGCAGCTCGCCCAAGAGCCCTGGCGACTGCTGACTTGCGGATTCCTCCACTACGAGGTCTGGCACCTCGGATTCAACCTGATCGCGCTCGTCTACTGGGGGCGCTTGTTCGAGGTCCACTTCGGGTCGGCCCGGCTCTGGGTCCTCTACTGCGTGATGCTCTTGGTCGCGAGCCTCTGCTCCGCTGGGTGGCAGGAAGCTGCGGTCGCGGTCGGCGTTCAGTCAGCGGGAGCCTCCTCCACAGGCGCCTCGGGCGCCGTGTTTGGACTCTTGTTCCTCTGCCTGATCACTGCCCAGCAAGCACCGGGACGCTTCGGGAGCCTCCTCCTCCCGCTCCGAGCCTGGATCGGCCTCTCGTTCCTGTTCGCTTTCTTTCGCGCCGCCCCGACCGATCACGCCGCGCACCTGGGCGGTTCGATCGCCGGGATCGCGCTGGGCTACGTCTGTCGACCCGAGCCCGGCGAAAACCTGCCTGCGGCCTGGGCCGGCTGGGCGATCGCTCTCGCGCTGGGCGTCGTGGGGGCCTTCAGTTGGATCCTCTGGACCCTGCGGGACTACCAGCCGTGAGCGCTCCGCAGCGCGCGTTCGTCGTCGGGGCGACGGGATTCACAGGCCGTGAGGTCGTGGCCGCTCTTCGCGAGGCTGGAATCCCGACCGTGGCACACGTCCGCGCCGAGTCGAGCCGACGCGCAGAGTGGACGGCGCGCTTTGAGGCCCTCGGAGCGGAAGTCGACGCCAGCCCCTGGGAGCCCGACGCGATCCTGAGCGCGCTCACCCGCGGCCGACCGACCCAGATCTACGCCCTCCTCGGCACGACTCGCAAGCGCGCTCAGGGCGAAGGGAGGACCGCGACCGAGGGCTATCAGGCAATCGACTACGGCCTGACCAAGCTCATGATCGACGCCGCCGCGAGCCTCGATCCGCCGCTCCCCCTCTTTGTGTATCTCTCGTCGATCGGCGTGAGCCCCAAGACGACCAACCCCTATCTGGCAGCGCGAGCCAAGGTCGAAGCCGCCCTCGAGGCGAGTCCGCTCCCTTACTTCGCCGCGCGCCCTTCGATCATTTCGGGGCCCGGGCGGGACGACTCGCGCCCCGCAGAGCACGTCGGCGCTGCGATCGCCGACTTCGCCCTGGGTGCGCTCGGGCTGTTTGGGGCCCGCAAAACGAACCAGCGCTATGCCTCGACCCGCCCCGAAATCTTGGCCCTAGCCTTGGTTCGACTCGCCTGCGCCGGCGAGTCGCCACGCCGCGCCGTCGAAGGGCAAGAGCTGCGCTGACAGGTTGACGAACGGGCCCTTTGCCGAGAGGGTGCCCCCCGTGAACGGTGTTCGATCGAGCGCGACCAGGGCGGCGCACGTCGCTGGCGAGACGACAGGGACGACCCGAGAAGGCCGGCGGCTCGCGTGAGCCGATTCGGCCGCCTGCGGGCATTCGTCCTCCTCGGCGCGCTCCTGTTGTTCGGGCTCGAACCCCTCGTTGGCCGGCTCCTCCTGCCCGCGAGCGGCGGCGGCTTCCACGTGTGGGCAGCCTGCCTCCTGTTCTTCCAGAGCGCCCTGTTCCTAGGCTACCTCTACACACACGTCCTCTCCAAGATCGTGGGCCGAGGCCACCTCCTGCTTGTGCTCCTCCCCCTCGCGTTCCTGCCGATCGGACGCTTCCTCCGCGAACTCGACCCTGATCCGACCAGCCCCACGACCTCAATCCTGGCCGTGCTCACGATCTCGATCGCGATCCCCTTCGTTCTGCTGAGCACAACCGGTGTGATCGCCCAGCGCTGGCTGGCCGAGTCAGATCTCCCCCAGCGCGAAAACCCCTACCAGCTCTACGCCGCCTCCAACGCCGGGAGCTTCGTCGCCCTCCTGGCCTATCCGCTCCTCATAGAGCCGCTCCTCGGTCTCCACGTCCAGCGGATCATCTGGAGCGTGGCTTACTTGCTCTACGTCGGCCTCGCGATCAGCCTCGTTCCTCGAGGCGCGGCGAGCCC
>JAESQQ010000481.1 GCA_016765095.1 Planctomycetota bacterium
CAAGGGGGGGGACTCCGTCCCCCCGAAGGGCCCGCCACCCACTAAATCCTCCAACTGGTGTGTTGGGGTTTCCTGGGCCGCCACCAGCAGGCAATTGTACCTCTGGGTTCCACCTTGCGAGGATCCGCATCCGGGCTTCCACACTGCTGAACCCGCGCGGACCGTGAGCACGGGCGCGTCGCCACAGCTCGGCGGCACCCTTCCGGCCCCAGGCCCGGACGGTCTCTCGCTCTAGACTCAGGCGGCCAGAGCTGATTGCTCCGAAGATCGAACGACGTCCGTCTTTGACTTAGCAGCCAGTAGCTGGTGCCAAGGGCTCCGGGTCGCTAGCTTGACCTGAGTGACGTCGCAGGTCGACGCTGGAGGTCCTATGAAGCGAGTCGCCTACCTTGCCCTCGCTTCTCTGCTCGTGGCCGTGGCTCCCTCCAGGAGTGAGGCCCAAGAGTCGCGGTCAGCAGTCAATAAGCGCCTCAAGGCAGCGACCGTTCGGATCGACGTTCAGATCGGGGGGAAAACAATCGCCTCTGGATCTGGACTCCTCGTGGCTCGCTATCGAGTCGGGGGTCACCTGGTGACGACGGGGGACGTCCTCGTGCTCGCCCGTCAACGTGGGGCGGCGATTCGAGTCGCGTTCGAGCCTGGGACGCCTCGTCGGCAATTCGTTGCGGGAAGGGTCGTAGGGCCCAGCGTCGAGGGAAATCTCCTCTTGCTCTCCGTTCGCAGCCATTCACTGCCAGAGGCCTATCCGCTCTCGCCCAATACGCTCCTCAAGAAGGCCCTCGGCGTGACCGTCGTAGGGCACGAGGGAGACAAGGAACCGCAGGGGGTGCGGAGTCGGAAGGCGACGGTCGGCAAGCGCGCGTTGGTCGGAGCGCACTCAGCCGTGTTCGAGTTGGCAGGGCCCCTCGTCCGTGGCATGTCGGGCGGGCCGGTTGCGACCGACTCTGGCGAGGTCGTGGGCCTCGTGACGGTTGGCGCGGGGAGCAAGGGTTCCAGTCTCGTGACCTCCGCGCGCACGATCGTGACGCTGATGCAGGGGCGAGTGGTCAACCTCAGAGTCGAGCAGACAGACTCCGAGGAGAATCGGACACTCAAGATTCGAGCGGAACTCTTCGATCCTTGTCGGAAGGTCAGGCGCGTCGAGATTCGGGTCCTGCCTGCTGAAGGGCCTCCACCGGCGGGTACAGATCCTCTGGACGCGGAGCCTCTCCTGCTTCGCTTGCTGGAAGGAGCCATGAGCGGAGAGCTTCTCGTCCCCAAGAGCTCTACCTATCTGATTCAAACCTGTCTCGTGTTCGAGGAGGGCGACCCCAGGTTCTCGACGGCTACGGTGGTCGAGCCGGAGATTTGGGGAAGCGTCGGCAGGGTTCAGCCCTTGAGTTTCCCTGGCGTCGTCGAGGGGGTCCTCCCGGATCCCATTGGCCAGGGTCTGCTCCTCCTCATGCGCGACCCTCGCAAGCCAGGGAGTCCCCCGAGACTTTGGACGTGGGATCTGGCCCAGGCGAGCCTTGGCAAGGAGATCAAGCTCCCGATTTCCCCCCAGGACGTTTCGATCTTGGAGGACGGGCGGATCGTCGCCTGCTGCACAGAATCAGGTGTCGTTGCTGTCGTGGATCCGAACACTCGCAAGATCGTGCGAGCTGTTGAGGTCGAGGGGAGCCGGGACGGAAGGGTACTTCTCCCGCGGAAGCTCGCTTCGCAGCCGCCCCAGGGCAAGGTCGTCGTTCTGTGCGGTGAGAAGGGTGATCTCTCGCCACAGGTTGCCGAGATCGACCTCGAGACGGGAAAGGTTGTCTACCACCGCGAGTTGCCGACTCAATCGCTCACCTTCTCGGGTCAGCACGCGGTGATTCAACGCAACTTTCAGCGCTATCCAAGCGGCGTTCCGTACCTCTTCAAGTCAGCCTTCGCGCTTTCGAAGGAACCTCATGTGCCTCAGGGGAAGCTGGAGTCTCTCAAGGCGCCTTGGTCAACCGAGCTCAGCGCGGGCCCTGCGATCCCGATCAAGGGAGGCTTCGCCCTCTCGAGCGACGAGAAGACGTCGGCTTATCTGATCGGGAAGGACAAACCAACCTGGGAACAGCCAGGCGTCGTGCTGGCTCGCTATCCCAATCGTCCCGTCCTTTGCCTTTCGCGAACGCCTCTCGACCTAGGGTCCACCAAGCGCCTCCCCCTCGTTGGCGTCGACCTCAACGAGGGGACCGTCCTCTGGGAGCGGACCCTGCACTTGCCCCACTCGATTAGCCCCCAGATCGAGCGAGCCGCTCTCTTGGGAAGACTTCCCAACGTTGTCTTGAACAGCGAGTTCGACGTCAAGAAGTGGGCGAAGGTCATGAGTCCTCGCTCCATAAATCCCGGCGTTGTCGTGACCCAGGCCGGCCGGGATTGGGTCGTGTTCTCGATCTCAGAGTGGCAACCAGTGGAGGCGCTGGGGGATCGGGCGGTTCGGCTCCGAGAGCTGCGCCGAAGTTGGTGGGCGAGCGCCTTGCCTCCGCTCAAGGGGGCAGGAGACGTTGATCCCCCGGCCAGGGCGGCGCCCACGTCGATTCAAGTCGGGGACGAACTCGCGTTTCGGATCGCCGCCAAGCCCAAGCCGGGCGAGACCTTCGTAATCGTCCGTGCTCCAACTGGACTGAAGGTCGATGCCAAGAGCGGGGTCGTGACTTGGTCTCCAGACGCGACCTCTTTGGGGCGACACAACATTGAGATCGCGTTAGAGAAAGACGGCTCGAGACGAAAGGTCTTAAAGACCGTTCTCCGCGTGCGACTCCCATAACCGGGTGCGGCGAGGGTGGAAGGAGCTTGCCACGCATCGTCCGCACCCCCGAAATCGGGTGCGGCGAGGGTGGAAGGAGCTTGCCACGCATCGTCCGCACCCCCCGAAACCGAATGCTCGTGTGGCACGCTTCTGAGGAGAGAGCGGGCGGAGGGACGCTCGCCGTGTGACTTGTGCCAGGTTCGGCTTGGCATCCTTTCTGCGAGGCGTCTTCGCGTGACAGACTTCGAAGCACAGATCGCTGAGCTCCAACGCGCCCTTGCCGAGCAGACCACCAAGCTCGCCGCGACCCAAGCCGAGCTCTCGACCCAGAAGGCTGTCGCCGCCCGCCTGGGCAAGGACGCGCAGGACAAGGCCTCCAAAATCCTTGAGCTTCAGCACCGCCTCGATCTCCTCGCGCGCCAACTCTTCGGGCGCAAGGCCGAGCGAGTCGACCCCAACCAGCTCAAGCTGGCCTTCGAGCAAGTCACCGAAGAAGGCGAGGCCCCGCCTCCCTTCGTCGACGAGGCTCCCGACGAAGAGTCCGAGCCGCGCGCCAAGTCGAAGCGCAAGCGCAACGGGCGCCTGAAGCTCCCCGAGGACCTGCCTCGCGAGCGGCACGAGATCCACCCACCCAGCGAGGACCTTGCCTGCCCCTGCGGGGCGGAGCGGCACGAGATCCACCCACCCAGCGAGGACCTCGCCTGCCCCTGCGGGGCGGAGCGGCGCAGGATCGGCGAGGAGGTCACGCAGCTCCTCGACTACCAGCCGGCGAGCTTCAAGGTCGTCGAGCACGTCCGCGTCAAGTACGCCTGCGCCTCCTGCCAAGAGGGCGTCGTCTGCCCTGATCTCCCTGCGCTGCCGATCGACAAGAAGCGGCCCAGCCGCCCCGGCGCAGGCCTCCTCGCTGAGTTGATCGTCTCCAGATACGGCGACTACCTCCCGCTGAATCGTCTGGAGAGTGTCTTCGAGAGACACGGAGTCCGGATCGCCAAGTCGACCCTCTCGGACTGGATCCGAGACGTCTCGCTCGTCCTGGAACCGATCACTAAGGAAGTCGCTCGCCAAGTCCTGAGTCCGAGTCAGGGATCCGACCTACAAGCGCTCGACGCGACCCGGCAGAATCTGGGTCTACGGCGGGCTTCCCGGCCAGGCCTACTTCTCCTACACCCCGACCAAAGAGGGCAAACACCCCGCACGCTTCCTGAGTGACTACTCGGGCTACCTCCAAGCCGACGCCTACTCAGGCTTCGACCGGCTCTACGCCGACGGTTCGATCGTCGCCTGCTGGGCGCACACTCGGCGAAAGTTCTTCGAGGCGAAGGACACGGCTCCCGTGGAGTCGGCTTGGTCCATGCAAGCGATCAGTCAAATCTCCAAAGTCGAGCGCGACGCGACAGAGATCGTACTCGACGTCGAAGCGCGTCGAGCGCTGCGCGAGGAGAAGTCGCGGCCGATCGCCGAGAGCTTCTTCGAGTGGCTGGAGTCGCTACGCGACACCATGCTTCCGCGGAGCCCGCTGGCGAAGGCCGTTGGCTATGCGCTGAATCAGAGGGAGGCGCTGCTGAGCTTCCTCAAGGACGGTCGCTTGAAGCTCGACAACAACCGAGCGGAGCGCTCGCTGCGCCAGGTCGCAGTCGGGCGGAAGAATTGGCTCTTCGCTGGCAGCGCCAAAGGCGCCCGCCGCGCGGCGGTGCTCTACACCCTGGTCGTCAGCTGCAAGGAGTTGGGGATCAATCCCTTCGACTAACTGCGCGACGTGATCGGGAAGGCCTCGAGTCCGGACTTCCCCGCGAGTCGGATCGACGAGCTGACGCCGACTGGCTGGGCTCGCTCCAGGTAGCTGGCCGTCGACCCCGAAAGGGTCGACCCGAGGTCATGCTGCCCGCCCTCGCTGGCTTCCGCCAGACGGGGTTTTCCGGACGGTTACTCAGCAGGGGCTCCGCTCCCCCTCCGAGCGCGCCTCGCGAAGGAACTCCGAGGCTACGATCCACGCGACCGCTCCCGGGCCGATCGCGAATACTGTAATCACCGAGAAATGCACACCGTCCAGGACGACGCCGAAGGCGCTCCTCATGCCGTGGGTGACCTGGCTCCAGCCAACGCAGGCATGGAGGCTGGTCAGGGCTGCAATCGTCGCGACCGTGGTCGCGCGGATCAGCACGCGCGTCCGGAGGTCGGCCAAGAGTTGTCGAGGCTGGTTGATCTGGTCCTCGACCCCCCAGCGGAAGATCTTGAACTCGTAGCTTTGGCCGCGACCCTCGCTGCCCTGGATCGCGCAGCTGCCCAGCTCGGCCGAGCAGTCGAGGTGATAGCCAGCCTCGCAGAAGCGGCACTGGGCTACCTCTGAGGAGAGCGCCGCGTTACAGGAGTAGCAAAAGTGAGAGGTTCAAGCGAGATTCGAACGCCGACAAGTGCATGGGTGCTTCTCCTTCCGAGTGAGCAAGTGAGTGTTGAGCCCCGCCCCGGCTTCCGCGGAGAGGGACTCGCCTACAAGCGGGGCGAGATCCCTAAATGGGGTCGTCGGTGGCTGGGTGGGTGAACACCAGGTAGAGCGCTCCGACCACGAGGGGCAGCCCGATCAAGGCTCCGACTCCGGCGGAGACGTCGTAGTAGTTGAGGGCGCAGACCAGGGCCGCGAAGGCGATTCGGAGCCAGAACAGGAGGCGGTTGAATGAGCGATCGCGAGCCGCGATCGCCAGGACCTCGGGGTCGATCTGTGGAACCCGCTTGTCCACGTCTTGAAACACGTAGCCTTGCTCGTGGGCTGCGCAGCCCTCGTTGAGGCAGCCCTCGGCCGCGTGGGCGCAGGCCCGGTGGTAGGAGATCCGGCAGGTAGGGCAGGTCGCGTAGCGCGCCTGGAGGCTCTCCTGGCAGAAGGCGCAGTGCCCATGGCGCTTCGGCTCGCGGCGTCGGCGACGGCGCGGGGCGA